>JAFGTF010000013.1 GCA_016934265.1 Spirochaetota bacterium | reverse complement strand
CGGATTATGCATTACGACGTACCAGTTTTTCCTCTCTATGGGAAAGCGTCATAAGAAATATAATTCAGGTGGCACCTAATATAATATGAATACCAATACCCAGGGTAATGTATTGGGGTTGTTCAGCACTATCCCTTTCAGTCCTACTCCGTACTATTGTAAACCCGGTAACAATGCGAATACAAACAAGAATGCCGAGACGAGTATCAGAGCGGTTCGCGACGTGCAACGTAGGTATTTTGTTATCTTGGTTTTACTTGTCATACGCATGCTGTTGTTTGAAGCGTATCGGTTCGAGTAATTATTTAACACCTGTACCGATCTCCTTATTCCTCATGCAACGGCTCAGTCGCGGGCGCCGGAGGCGGCGAATCCGGAAGGGGCCGGTCTACTGGGTTCTTACTGATATTGCCGGCGTGCTGAAATGGTGGATGTTCCGCTGTCACGGTTTTCCTGGAACGGTGATCATGCTATGCCCGTCTTTGGGGATCTCGTATCGTTTGCACAAACCATTCGTAGGTGCCGGTCATAGTGACAGCGCCGTTTTTATCCGTGATTTCGACGGGCACTGCTATAACCGCGCGCCCTTTCTTTTCGAGCTGCAGCTCGAATTTTTCTTTGGCTTCGTTCGATATTCGAGCATTTGCCCGTATGTCGGACTGGGCGGGGTTTTTAAACTTCAGTTCCGATCTTCGTAGTACCGGCACAACAAAACCTGCGAGGCGTGGAAAATTATTTTGCAGCGATAATCCGCTGCATGCCTCGGCCAGGGCGAATTGGGCGCTCGCGTGAAAGGTGCCGAGGTGGTTTTTCATGTTGTCTTTGAACCCCAGCTCTAAGGCTCGATCGTCGGTATCGGCGTGGGATATTTCGATAAATTTGTTGAAAGGAATCTGCGTTACATCCATTTTTTCCGTATCTTCTTTCGATCGATCGTCCCTCATATTCCGTTATTCTCCTTCCTCGATCCGGAAACGAAGACCTCTGGAAAAGATCGTACCCTCTACCGGGTATGATCGGTGTGATCCCGGCAGAGGAACAGCGTCGAAACGGTGCACTGTCGGATCTCCAAAGCCTTTGTTGTTTCGAGTAAATGGGAGGCGTTCGCCGTTCAGGCGTTGACCACTATGTGATCGCGGGCCTCTCATGTTTCCAAGACTGGAGCTCGACGATATTGCCCTCCGGATCGGCAAGATAGACGAACGTAATAACGCCGACTCCTTTTACCGTGCTGGAAGTTACGTCGCCTACCTTGCTGCCCCCGTGCTCTAAGACCTTCGCCGTTGCCTGCTCCACGTCCTCCACCTCGAATGCGAGATGCGTGATGCCTTCGCGATTGGAGGCTGTCGCCGGTCTCGGTTCATTTCGGGAGTATTGCAGGACCTCGAGCGTCGGTCCGCTTTCCCCGTGGCCCGGAAGCAGAAGATGCGCACCCGACAAAAAGGCTCCTTTTACTCCTGTCCCTTTGTCCAGCCAGGGGCCCGACAGGTCTCGCTCGGGTGGGATAAGGATACAGTCGAACACGTCTTGATAGAATCTGGCCAGCTTTCGCCAGTCTTTTGCGATGATATTCGTATGCTTGTATCTGGTTTTCATCTTTTGCATGTTACTCCCTGGGTTCAGAGGTTTCCCCAACCGGCAAGCTCACTTCGCCGGAAATCTTAAGAGAAGTTTATGCCGTCTATTTACATCCGATACCGAGAGATTGCGCTTTTGCAATGATCTCCTTCCAAAGTATTTCCACTTCCCGGTCGAGTTTCGCCGATATCACGACGGAGTATTCACCGGGAGCATTTTGTATCGTCTTCAAGATCTTGTCCCGGCGGGACTTGATTTTCGGTTCGCCGTCAAGATAAAGCCCCTCGAATACTGATAGGTACTCGCTTCGATCCTGCGCGACGAGCGAGACGCCGTCTTCGGTCTGAGTCGCCGTGAAGATCAATTCGTTCCAGTACCTGTCCCTGAGGGCGCAGTTCTTCGTCCATATTCTCATTTCCTCTTCACTCTGTGCATTCGCGAGTCGGGCGGAAGAAAATACCGAGAAAATCAGGCAGAAGGCACAAAAGAGCATAAGACATGATGTAAAGCCTTTTTGTTTCATCACGTTTCTCCCTTTGGTATTGTAAGGTAATAATCCAAACGTTTTTTCTTTCTCGGGACGGAACCGGCCTGTAAGGAACTGGAGGCCGTGAACGAAATAATGCCGTTTGCCCGTCCGGTTTGATCGAAGATTCCAGTGTACCATTAAAGAGGCGGTAAGAAAAAAGCGCCCCTAAACGACGATCAAGACCCTTCGTTTTTATGAGCTTCGGTTTGTTGTACTTTCGTTTCCGATTGTGCATCATCCAAAACGTTTCGTCAACAGGCTTTGGGTGCTGAACCCGGCCTTTTATCCGTATGAGCCCTGTAAAGATCCGTTGATAGTCCCTTAGAGGTCATACGAGGCGTACAATCATGCAGTGCCCGGGGAGCAGAACTCCGTCTCGATATCTGCGTGCCGTGCCGGAGACACGGCGGCAGTGCATCGGCGCTCATCCATGAATGCCGGTGTTATTGTCACGAATTCTTGACCTGCCCAGGTCCCATCCCGAGAACAGTACGATGGCCAGTACAAACCCTGTATTCAGCAGCGTCAAATGAAGGAAGGGGACCGCTATAATCGTCAGTGAGAAGTTGACTGTGTAGTGCAGCAGGAAGCTGAAAAATATGCTACCCCCGGTGTGAATAAAGATCCAGGTGACTGCCACGGACAGCACAAGGGCGCCTAATAGGAAGAGTGGGAACTGAATACCGCCCTGGGGTAATCCCGATACGAAAAAGGAAGGCAGATGCCATAGTCCCCAAAGGGTTCCGAGAATGAGACTTGCGACTAGAGGAGAGTACCGCCGCAACAGTCTGGGGAGGGCGAATCCGCGCCAGCCGAACTCCTCTCCCAGCGGACCGGTGATCAGGTTTATGAAAAGAAAAGCGAGCAAGGGGGAAAAGCGAATAGTGAATAATCCTATATCGTTGCCTGAAACCAGGTTGATAAGAATGCCACAGACCGGTACGGTAAAAATTACCGCCATATACCAGAAGGGGCTCGCCCGGCCCGGGAAAAACCGCTTTAAAAGGCTGGCAGCCCCATGTATGCCCTCGGTCACTAAGGTGACGATAAATCCGGATATCGACGGTGCCCAGACCGCCATGATGAATATGGGATTACTCGTAGACATAGGTCCGAAGGCCCCGGCAAGCCGGTGCGGGAGCAGGAGGTAGAGCCCTCCCAAGCCCCAGGTTATTGCGAACGACAGAATAAAGAAAGAAAAAAGGGGATACTTTTTCATACGTTAAGGTCCGTTTCAAAGAAGTCAAGCGGGTCGTCGACTGCAGCATTTCGGCGCTCTCTAATACATCGGACTACTAACGGGCGATCACTTCTTACCGTATATGATCCCCGTCGTCCCAACCATGAACGGCAGCTTCAATGCCCGCGGGATGAACTCGTTGTCGTTTGTGGGAACGAACGTCACGTGTTTCACCCCCCAGCCTTTCATTGCGTCGAGCAGCTCCCCGACGTCGCCGTATACTCTCTTCCAGAGGAACAGGTCCTGGAACACGAAGCTACCGTCCTTTTTCAACACCCTGAGCGCTTCCTTGATCAGGTCCCTCTTGTCTTTTACATCGTGAACTTCGTGGAATGTCAGGTTGTTTACCGCCAGGTCGTATGTTTCGTCGCTGGCCGGTATGGCGGACGCGCTTGCCCTTAGAAACGACGTGCGCGTTGAGACTCCTTCGATCTCGGCGTTCCGCCGGCATTTGTCCGCTGAGTACTCAAAGCGGCCTCCCCAATTGTCTATTCCGGTTATCTCGGCATTCGGATAATTCAACGCGATCCTGATCGTGAGAGAAGCACTGCCGCAACCGATGTCGATCACCTTTCCCTTGCCGTCCCATTGTAGACTGTCCATCACTAGGGCCTGTATTTTGTTTTGAAGGTCTCGGCCTTTTGGGGAGAATACATATCTAGCGTAGGCGAAATAGCCGAAGCAAAAAAGGAACAGAAACGCTGCTATGGCGAGTAATGGGAGGACCAACGATGCCCCCGCAAAAATGATACACAAAATACCTGGAACGACCAGCAGCCGTATCGATACCCAGTTGCCGTAATCCGGTTTTCGCGCCCCTCCGTCATTCATTCCTCTATCCCTCCTTCGCCGTTAATCCAGCCGCATAGTGATTTGCATGATAATCGCCGTCTCTGCTCGATCGGCTTATTATTTTTATCATGGTTTCGCTTCTCCGGCCATCCTAATTTCTCGAGGAAGTATGGAGCGATAATGTCAATTCTGTCCGTCCATATACAGCCGGAATAATTGTCAGGTATCTTTCTTAAGTCCTGTTCATCGTCAAACCCGCTCGAAAATCCTCCTCCTTTTTGACCGGCACGAATCGGGTGTTCGCGCGCTCCATGCGCCATGGGAAAGGGAAGGGCCTCCGCTCGAGAGGCTCGGATTCCGGAAGGTTTCAGTATTTAATGCTCGTATTTTTATTACACACGTCATAGCCTGCGCCGTCGGGATACCGAAAAAACTGCTGGACTCGGACGATGCGTGACTTTTGCCGGCCGAGCGATGCCTCATTACTCCTTTATCTCTTTCGGAGCCGCGGAAACCACATCCCCACTTCCCGCATGTACTTTTCATACTCCTCGCCGAATCGGGTAAGAAGTAGTCTCTCCTCGTAGCGCGACATGTAATACAGGAATCCGATTGCAATGACCCATATCACTGCGGCGATAAGCGACGTGCTGAAGAAAAGAAGACCGAGATATAGCAGGATCTCGCTCAGATACACCGGGTGGCGAACGACACTGAAAACTCCCTCTTTTATCACCCCCGGAGGTTCTCTCTTTTCGCCGAATACGATTGACACACCCTTCGCCGCAAGAAAGCCCGACAGACCGAGTATAACAGCCCCGAGGGTTATTCTCACGGCTGGCGGCCCATAGCGATTGAGGAAAGTCGTGTAATTCAAAAAGAACGTGTCGGGAATCCAGGAAGCGGCGAAAAGGAATGCAAGGATCGCCTGTCCTGCATCGCTTAGTCTGTGCTCTCCGGTAAGATCTGGCCGGTGCCTCTGTTTTTCCTTGTGTGGCTGTTTTCGGCTCATGATTCTCCGGTGCCTCCTCCTGTTCTTTATGGAATGCACGCCGGCGATGCGCCGGTCCTCACTATCATATCGACCCGAGAGGGCGAGAAGGCATCACCCCATGCTTCATCCAGAGAGCTGTAAAAAAGAGTGTCGGCGGTATGACGGTCGTCATATAACACAAGCCGCTTTCTGGAATGTCGATGGGGTATGAAGAGAATCGCCTCCGAATTGTCCTGCCTCTCAGGCCCTTTTAATTTTTTATTTATGATATTACATTGTGTGTAACCGACCGGCAATAGAGCGAAGCGGAATATCCGGTTCGAGTCAGTGTGGTTGTTTGGAGTCTTCGTCGGAATCGGAAGAATATATTTCCGCGCATTTAGGGCACAAGCCGTGACTGAACTCCGCTTCCGGGTGCTTGATCAGATAGTGCTCAATAGGGTGCCACACGCCGTTATTATCTTTGATCGATTTACAGTTCGAGCAGATGGTAACCATGCCCCGGAGAGCCTGAATTTCCATTAGGTATTCCGTGAGCCGCTTGTTCTTCTCACCGAGTACATGGTTCATGTAGATCATTTCAAGGTGAGATTCCACGATGCCGCGGAATTGCAGCATAAGTCGTTCCGTTGTCACGGAGTACTTATTTCGCTTTTTATCAAGCACACATATGGTTCCAAACGGTTTTCCGTTCGGCAGTAGAATAGGAAACCCGAGGTATGATATCATCTTATGCTTCACGTCCGGATTGTTTTTCCAACGTTCGTCTGCCAAGGCATCAAAAACAAGCAGCTTGCCCTTGGAGCTGATTACGGTTTCACAGTACAGTCCCGACCCCCAGAGCCGTTCCGTGTCACCCGCGTGGTAAGGATGTTCTTCACTCTTATTCGAAATAAAGACTTCAATATCCGGGTCGCGTAATCTCATGATCAGCGCGGCAGGAACCTTGCTAAGCTGAGCCAGGATATCGACGATTTCCTGCCATTTTGCGACGGTTTCTTCCGGTACGATAAGTTCCGCAGCGTCGTTTTTCATTTCCCGGTTCCTGTCTGGGGGCCGGGCTTCAACCCGGTATCGAACGAAGATAGCGAGACGAACCTCGGTTCCCCGGTATATGCGCTTTCGTTTATTCCTATGTTATTATATTTTGCCTTGTGCCGATAGATCCGTCAACCCCATTTATGCGGGACAGTCAGAGGAATTGGTTCATGTGCAGATTGAGCAGGATCGATTTCGACGGCAGGCGACCCGAAACCGGCCTCACGCTCCCGCCTTCTTGGCAGGTCGGTCTTTCCTTCAACCGTATTGATTCATTTTCGTCTACATACACGTATTTAAAAATTCCAGCATCTTCGTCGGATTCTCGCCGAAATAATTGTAGCCGTCAAACCGCTCCAGATCGCCCTCTATCCAGAATATTTCCTTGCGGGAATTAGTATTGTCATAGAAGCCCTGCACGTCCGACGGGTCCGTCCAGGCATCGTTTTTAACTTGTACGTATAATACGGGTGCTTTGATGTCTTTAATATATTCGGCGGGCGACATATCTTCCAACCCGAATCCGGCGATCTCCTTGATTTTCTCGTTGATTTGCGGTGTCTTGTTTTTAAAGAGGGGCATTTTGTCCCTGAGGTAATGGGGAACAAATACGTTCATCGAAATCGGCTGAATTGCCACGACTGCTCGTACATCTTTGAAAAGGCCCGGCTCTTTACCCATGGCTATCAGTGTTGCGTTTGCCCCCATACAATGGCTCACAAAACCTATTGTATCGTTTTTCAGCTTTTGTGAAGACTTCACATGATTCATCGCGCCGACAACATCCTGCCATTCGTGGTATCCCACCCCGCACACACCACCGTCGGCTTTGTCACTTTCTCCGTGATTTCTGAAATCGAAGGTAAAGACGCCGTACCCGGCGGCGTGCAATTGTTTCACGGTCTTCAACAGTTCTACTTCGACGTTGCTGATTCTGATCAAACCTTGCCCTTTTGTATGGAATCCGTAACGATTGAACGGCATCGGGTGTGTCATTATGATAAGCCGGTCGGACTTCCCCGGAATATACCATGCTTTGAGAGTCGTTCCGTCTTTCGATTTGAAATCGATATCCTGATATTCCATCCCGTAGTCGGATGGGTTTTTCATGATCGGTTTCCTGGTGGGTTTGATAAGCGCTTTTGCCAGTAGCTTGGTCAGCATCTTTTTCTCCTTTCGTTTGTGTGTAGACCCTCGTAGCCTTATTTTTTTAAATAGCGGTCGGGCTCATTAAAAAATGTTATGTCCGCGTATCCTGCGTGTATCTTGCCGGAGTGCCGTACACCTTCAGGGATATAATACCGGTCGCCTCTTCTATAACATTGCTTTCTACCATTGATTGCCAACTCGATCTTTCCTTCCAATACGAATCCGATTTGCGCGGCATGTGAATGTTCCGGTAGATCCACGTCTTTTTCAAATATCATGAATATTACTTGATGGTGGTCCGATTGCGACAGGTAAGCGGTAACACCGTCCAGAGGGATATCGGCTTCCGGAAGGTGCCTGATCGGTTCTGGAAACACCTGGTTCATGAGTCATTCCTTTTCTTTGTTGGGTACAACGCAAAACCATGCGGCGGGAGAATCAAGTCCGTCACCGGCGTTCGGTCAGCGGGCGGCCGCTTCCAGCAGCCACTTTTCGGTACCGACCTCAGTCCTTCTTTTCAAGGACCGCGTTCTTTCCTCGAGCGATTTCTCGAACTCATCGTCGCTCATACCGGGGTCGCGAAGCTGCAGAAAGATCTCGCAGGGAAATTCTTCACACAGACCGCAGTGCTCGAGATGCTTCTCGTTACGGCAACAGTCATGAAGCGGGCACACGCCGGAAGGGATTTGCGCCGTCCAGAACGGTTTGCCGTTTACGTAGCCGCACCCTTTGCACCGGTCGCCCAAGAAATTACAGCTTCCGCAATAGATCCCGCAGACAGGAGCATACTGTTTTTCTTGCATATACCTCCCCCCGTGTTATGGTTCGTGCCGGCGCAAGCCGCGAGCACGGCGTGTACGAAATGTCATTGTACCCGTACTATGGTCGAATGTCAATTGCCACCGACTCCTCCGGGAAAAAGAAGGAACCCGCCCATATACATGCAGTTCATTGAAATATTCGGAAACCGGCTCGCTGTGATATTCCTAACGTTACCTTCGACGATTATTCCATCTCTTCTTTCTCGAACCGGCAGTCTCCGGCCTATACTGGTACGCCCTCCAGTCGGAAGAATAAACGAAAGAGACACCCTGACGTTCGGACGACTGGTATCGGACGCCGCTAGCAGTACTCGCCCCAGGCCGGATCTTTACGAAATTCCGCTGCCATACGGTGTTTGTCCTCCTCGGGCATCCATGACATTTCTATGGCTCCGAGCACCAATTTTTTGATCTCCGCCGGAGTGAACCCCTGTTTTTCCACCAGCATCCCATATTCCTCAGCCAGCGAATTGCCGAACATTTTCGGATCGTCGGTGTTGATGCTCAGGAATATACCTCGCGTGTAGTACCGTCTAACCGGATGCTTTTCGTACGATTCCACGACACCCGTTCGAACGTTCGATATGGGGCACATCTCGACGGGTACCCTATGCCCGGCGAGGTAATCGAGCAGCGTATCGTCCTCTTCCGCCCGTGTCCCGTGACCGATGCGGTCCACCTTGAGACTGCGAATTGCCCCCCACACGCTTTCCGGGCCCGCTGCTTCCCCGGCGTGGGCGCTTGTGCGAAAACCGAATCGCCGCGCTTTTGTGAAAACCGTTTCGAACCGCTCCGGCGGAAACCCGCGCTCCGAGCCGCCTATCCCCACCCCCGCAACCCCCAATTCCTTCACCTCGTTGATCTCAGCGAGCGTGGCTTCGCCTCTTCGGGGCCCGAAATCCCGCACCAAATCCGCCACCAGCGCGACTTCGATCCCGTCGATCGCATCAAGCCCCCTGCGGATGGCTTCCGTTATACGATTCGCGTGCAATCCGTGATGCATGAAATCGGGGGGCGAGAAGAATGCTTCGACATAACGGATATTCTGACTCGCAAGGTCTTTTGCAACGGCCTCGGCTATGAACTGGAAGTCCTCGTACTCGCGGAGAAATTGGTTCTTCCATAACCATGTCTCGATGAAATGCGCGAAGTCTCTGTATTCGAACCGTTGTTCTAGCGCCTTTTTGCTCTGTACGTCTCCGTCGTATTTCCGGATGAGCTCCCACAATGCATCGTAGGGAATAGCGCCCTCCAGGTGCAGATGAAGCTCGACTTTGGGAAGCCGCTCGAACCAGTCCGGTTCAGGCTTCGCGCCCATGGAAGGCTCCTCGCGTCAATGCGGAAAATGCATAACGGAAAAAGCCGATACGCATCCCTCTGAGATATGACGGTATGGCTTTTCACGTATCGTACTGTGAATAATTGTGCCATGTGCGGGGAAATTCGTCAACAGCGTTCGGGAGGGGAGCATTCCATACGGGTGATTCGGTTGGTAGACGAAATGTGGAACCGACTCCGTTCTTTTTTTCGGTACTTGTATCGGTAAGCCGGATCGGATGGAATCATAAAAACAGGATCCACTCGCTTTCGCCGACCTCGACGGTCTGATCGCTTGACATGTCGATATCCCGCCCACCGTCGGTTCCGTAGTCTCCCGAATCGGGCAGCGACGTCTCGTCCCCCGCCGCGGTGTCGTTCGCATCGATGAATATCCATACCGTATATACGTCCGCTTTGACGTAGGTTATTGAAAACGAAGCACTGCCTTCGCTGAAGACGGCAGTGGTGAAATAAAGGGGCGCTGCCGTGTATCCTTCCCCTCTGGCGACTACTTTTACATAGGCGGTCTTCCCGTTCACGTCGCTTTTCGTCAGGGTGCCCGACAGGTAATTGGCAGGGAAGAGGATATTGCAGGCGGCCATTACCAGGATAAGAGCCGATAAAAGGAAAACGGTTAACGGCATGCGGATGGGTTCTTTCCTCACAGTAATCTCCTGTTGTGAGAAGCGTTGAAATGCACGCATACGATGATTCCGAGCGGAAAATATAACACTGAAAAGAGGAATGGAAAATACTTTCATTGGTGGGTGTCACTCTCATTTGGATTCGGGGGCTTTTCTTCTTAGTCCTTTCAGGCAGAGGTAGCCAACCGGCCCTTCAACCCGAACCGTTTGTTATACCGCTTTTTTTGGCCCGTTCGGATCTCTGAAAAAGCTCGTCAGCATCAGCGTGAATTGCTTCAAGAAGTGATCGTCGAGCGCGCCGTCTTTTTCAGTCAATTTCAGGATTTCGGCGAAGCGGGTTTTATACCTGAACCAGAAGTGTATGGGGCCGATGATCGTGCTCAGAAACACGACGGGGTCGATTTCGCGGGGGAAATGCCCGCTTTCCTGCAGGGACGCAAGATAGGCGGCGAGACCGGCGGTCAGCCGGGCTTCGTTGACTGCCGTGGCTTCCCTGCGCTCGAGATACGCCCACAGGCTTATTCGGTTATAGGTGCTGTCCGTTCTCCAGAAACCGAAGACTTCTCTCAGGGATTCTTTCATCATTTCGGCGGGAGGAAGATTGTTCTCGCGAAATCCCTCGAATACTTGCATGTAGCGTGCCGCAACCCTTTCTATCACCTCTTGGTAGAGCTTGTCCTTCGACTTGAAGTGATAGAGAATCAACCCGTCGGAGATTCCGCTGTCCTTCGAGATATCCGCGATGCTCGTTCCGTTAAAGCCTTTTCGGGCGAAAAGCTTCTCCGCGCTTTTTAAGACCCTCGATTTAGTCCCTTCCGCATCCCGCTTCTTTCTCATATCCGTCTCCTCTTTCGGCGTGACTCCGGTCTCATGTGCCGGAGACGACTCGCGTTTTATCCTTTGGCGTGTAGGTTCGAAAAAGCCCCCCTAGCAGTCCTGAACATGGAAAAAAGAAGAAGAAAGAAGCACGCGGTGTAGAATACGGCGAACGACGTGTGCATCGGGATATTCCAGGAAACGAAGAACTGCCGTACCGCTTCATCGGCCGTGCCCGTGCACACCGCCTCTTCGGCTGAGGAGAAGCCGGAAGCAAAGAAAACACAGCCCACCCAGAGCGAGGAGAGTCCAGCGATAAGGGCGGTCACCCGGTTTTTCTTGACGATGAAGCAGAACACGGTCCAGACGATGCCGATAACGAAAGAGGCCCAGAGGGAAATGTTGTAGTGGATATTGGCGTGCGTCGCCTCTCTGAAAACAGAGAACGTATCGGTGAAAACCTGGTAATTGTCAGATTCGATCAGCCAGCTGAAGTAGCGTCCCAGCATGACGCTGTGGGATGTCAGAAAACCCGCCAGGATTCCCGTTATCATGGTAATGGCGAACCATAGTATGAGATGAATCCGGTGAAGAATCTCTCTGTCGTTCATGGTATTCCTCCTTATTAACTTACTATATACTAAGTAAATTAAAATCAGTCAAGTTTTTTTGAATAAATTGAAAAGATGTCGCGCCGGGCGGTATTCGGATTTTCTCGTAATCTTGAATGATCTGATTGTGCTTTATGCAGTGAGATGTATTTATATGCGGTAGGCAGGGGCGGCGGTTTTTCATGGGACGGCTGAAAAAGAAAGCAAGCGACGGCTACAAGCCGGCCTTCCTATTCCCAATGCGTCATCCGCCGGGGGTATCATGCGCGATCGGCCGCATGCTGAATAACAGATGGGGCCTCTTCTTATGCATTTGTTTCTTCTACTAAGACTTCAGAATCCGGATCGAAGCTGGGAGTGTGCACGAGATGAAGCTTGGCTTCATGCGGTCCCGGATTCCGGTAGGAAAAATGCTTTCCCCTCAGAACAACGCAGAAGTCGCCGGTAGAGAGCACTTGGATTTTCCCGTCGAGCGTGAACTCCACTTCTCCTGCCGCCACGTAATAGTACTTGTCGGACCGTTTGGACCACGCCTCCGCATGGCTTGTGCACGGGGGAACGGTTATGACGGCGAAGGAGGAGCCTGTGTCCAGTCCGGCCGTGTAATCTAGAATACTCAGTCCGACAAAATCAATCGGGTCTACGGAGTCACGCTTGACGATCATGGTATCCCTTCCTTCGAGGCGGAAAATAGAGTTGAGTTGCCTTGCCGTATAAGAAACGCACAATCGCTGTAATACATTCGATGAATGACGGCCGAATACCGGCTAAGCGGTCGACTTCAACAATTTATTAGGCGTAGTTTTATTGTTCATAATACTTTTTAAGAACCCTCAATGCTCGATACGTTATCCATTTACTGGGCGTTCCTTTCTTTTCAATACTTGTCCAGAACCTGCCGTTGAAGGTAGCTTCAAGGTTCCACTTGCCCATTTCGTTCTGTTTAAAGGCTATTATATCTACCGCATCTTTCATCCGATCGTCTTTAATACCGAGCTCAACCAGTATTCCGGCTATTTCCAGAATGTCGGTTTGATACATGAGAGGGAACTGTAATTTAAGCCAACCCGGTTTCGATACTTTTCCAAGATCATGGCTTTGTTTGTAGATATTATGAGCCAGGATATACTCACATGCATTCTTGATTGTATTCTTAATATCGATGTCCCTCTGTTTTTGTGGTATCGCTGAAAGGGCTTTAAGCGTCTTGATGACTCCCATATGACAGCTATGCGTTCCCCAACACATCTCAAAGCGATCATACGGCCAACCCGTAGGTTTCTTTGCGGATCCATCATCAAACCGTTGGTACCTCGTTATCCAATCTATTCCGTTCTTAACCCTCTCGTCTCCGAGATAACCGAATTTCAAGAGACTCCAGATCATGTTCCCGGTCAAGCAGGGTATGACTCCATTATGACGTCCGCCTGAACCGTCGGCTCTCTGGTCGTAGGAGAACCCGAAGCTATCCGGATCTTGAGAGTTGTTTATAATGTATTCGCATGCGGCATGTATTTGTGGGTTGTCTCCGTCCGCCTCGTGTTCAGCCAGTATTATCAATTGCCATACCGTTCCTTTATATTTATCTCTATAGAAACGCCCCGGGCTGTTCCAGTTTTTTTCTTTTATTTTACTTAAGATTTTAGGTACAACTCCAATGCGCATTATATCTGCTTTGGCACGTTTTACCTCGGTATTTGTCTCTCTTTTATCTAATATCTTCGTAAGCGTAAGATATCGTACCGATGGGTTGCTCTCTTCAAGGAGCCACTCTATAGGATCAGCCTCCATCAGCTTCTTCCATTCAGCCATTTGTTTGCTTCCTTAAAGTTTTTCGTACCACGGACTATTTGGTTTGTAAAAACATAGTCACTACCACTACGTAAACCCTGTATGATAGAAAGGCTGTTCATTATCACAAGCGAGAAAATATTTAATACCATTATTTGGATATGTCTAATTTGACCTCGAGTAATACGTATTAAAATAGTATCCATGTTGTTTTTTTCGTAGAGATCTTATAGAACGCCGAGGTGAGCAACGCCATCGTAGGCGCGTCAGTGAGACGAAGGGACCTCTGCAAGAGTGATGTCACGCCTTCCTCCTATATACGAGCTCTATACCATTCGACTCCGCTATATCTTTGAACGTATCTTTTAGCATCTTCGCCAGTAGTTTCTTATCTTTTTCTGCTGCAGTATGGCTTTTCATTTTTTTAATGGCTGTTTTGATATCATTAATCGGTAATAAAGCGGCTGATAGACAATAGAAGCTCTTGGATCTGCCGTCGTCGTAGTGTTCGATGAGCTCTCGCAGTAATTGGACCCGGATTTTCTGTTGTGCTATAAAGGCAACCAACCCGTTTTGTCTTATGCGTTTTAAATTGGATATGCTGTTGCGGTGCGTCACAAAAGAATCGGCGCTGTCCCAATTCTTCAGTTTTTGACAGGTGAACTCGTCACAATCGGCGCATGTCTCCAATCCTCTTTTTTTGAAGCAGCAGGTTATAATGGAGCAGGAGGGATGTTTTTCATTGAAATTCTTCCCCGAACATCCGGGACACCTCGATGCGCCGTCTGTATGATATCTCGGACAGAGCCCGCAATCGATTCCGCAGCATCCGATTGTGGGATATTTTTTTATGGCATTTTCTTGCATGGTTTTCATAACCTCCGTTACCGGTGGTCATAGCATTCCGGCTGCAGGTATTATTTTGCGTTTCCGGTCATCCTCACGCATGGTCACGGCCTGCAGGGGTTTCTTAAGAAGGCAATAAACTACCGAGCAGGCTGGCCGGCAAACATTGAGCGAAGCGACGGGTTCGGAAGTTTGCGTATAACGCCTTTATTATGATTTAATGTTTGTAGGCAGTAACCTTTTCAGCATGCTTTTCAAATATCGTAAAGTCTTTTGTGGCAAGGTAAAAGGCTCTGGCACACCCCATACATATCCTGTCGTGTAATTCAACGGTCAGTATTTCGACTGAATCGATCCAGTTTGACGAGTTCTCAAGAACGTTCTTCTCGCTGCCCTCGATATCCATCTTGAGTATATCTATTTTTTCGATACCATATTTTTCCATTATATTTCCTATCGTAGTACAGTTGATATTTTGTCCCGTCGATTCCGATCTTTTTAGTGTATCTGATATGGTATATCCCCAATGGCCGGAGAATTGATTTTTAATGGTTCGCTTTTCGGAAGCGCCCCAAATTGCGGCCTTGATCGCAATGATATTTTCATAATTTCTTGTGTTTCGTAGGAGCAAGTCAAAATTACTCTCCTCAGGTTCCATCGCGATTATTCTTGCGTCGGGATATTTTTCTGCGAAAAAGATTGAACTCGTGCCAATATTCGCTCCTGCATCAATAATGAATTTAGGATTGTCGGCGCGTATATAATCGTATTCTTTCTCAAACAAACTGCTGATTGCCACATATATATCCGACGTATTCGTTCGGATGTAGATATTTATTCCATCGATGCTGATCATGCGAACCATTTCCCTTTTGAATAACTTGTCTAGTATAAAGAGGTATAAGCCCTTCTTCATGGCTTTATGGTATATGAGGAATTTCTCCCACTTGTTTTTACATTCATATATCATTTTCCTGTTTCCTCTTCGATGTATGACAAAACATCTACGTAGCTGCGGATTCTCACGGTCAGCTTGATCTATTGTGTAGTCACAATTTCGGCCTATACCAATCTTTTCAAGAATTGATGGGAGACGGATCGAAATACATCTGGACAACTCCACATAAACGGATGATCTCCGTCATTGTACAAGAAAGCGCTGCTATTCGTTATTTGCTTTGACATCCCGATATTTTGTTCGCCAATGTCCGGAATATAGGAGTCTTTAAGGCTGCCGGTAAACAGCACGGGGCATTGTATCGTACTCAGCTGCCCGTTGAAAAGATTCCCGCCTTGATCGGCCAATTTGAGTAACAAGTTGTTGTCAGCGTCGACCACCGCTTCCCAGTCTTCACCGTGTGCATGCCTCCAGAACTTTACCTGCTCATCCGTTCGGAGGGCCCGGTCGGATACTTCTTTGCGTAAATTCTTTGGGGAATAGAGCTCGGCACAACTGTCTGCAATAACTCCAGCCGCATGCTGTGGGTATCTTATTGCGAACAGCAACGCCATATTCGCTCCGCCGCTTGTTCCCATAACGAAGCACTTTTGTTCACCTGAATGTGATACCAGGCATGCGGCATCCTCCACGCATCTATCCCACCAATTATCCGGCCATGATGATAGGCGCTGTGACTTGCCTGTACCGCGGAGATCAAGAGATACTGCATGATAGTTATGACCGAAATAGTATAACTCTCCTGAATAACTTGCGGAAGAAGCCGTGTTTCCCGGAAGCAGTAACAGGAGATTTCCTGCTCCTTTTTCACGATAATAAAGTGAAAGTTCATCGTGTGTAAAATACGGCATTTACCATTCACCAATTAAAATTGAATATTACGCCCAACAATAAATCGATGTGCGTCCTCCTGATTAGTAGGAACGAAGAGGCGACGGTCCGGGCCTATATGGACTTTCGTGTATTCTCTTGTGCTATGATTGTGCCTTATACCGGGAGATTCGTCAACAGGGTTTAGAATAGGGGGTGAAAAGAGGTGACAACAATCGGCGGCGTCGGCTGGAAAGACCTACAATCATATTGCGACTATGTGTAGAGATTCGACCCGGATGTCTTATTCGACGGCCCGGCGAGATTCACGGGGAAAGATCTGACACCGCGATTCCAACTTGGATTATGCGACCATGTGATAGCTGAAACCGTCAGCCAGTAGGTTAATAGACGCTGCCTAACGGCACGGTTTAGGCACGGCTGTATTCCGCGTCGGGCCCATCAGGCTTGTTCAGCGTTTCCCGGTTCAATGTTTTCTATGCTTCTGGACGGACTTGATGAAACGTCCGAAATCCCTGTCCTTCTTCCTTTTCTCGACGTAGGAAAGGTCGTGGTACTCGGTTTCCCTCTTGAGCTTCAGGTAACTCCGATATCGCTCTTCGCTGATGTCGCCGGCCTCGACAGCTATCAGAACGGCACAGCCGGGCTCCTGCGTGTGTGTGCAATCGGAAAAGCGGCAAACGAGTGAAAGGTCGTGGATATCCGAAAAGTTGTCCTCGAGCCCGTCACTTGTGCCGAGGAGGCCAAGTTCGCGCATACCCGGCGTGTCTATCAGCATGGCTCCGTTGTCGAGCACAAGCAGTTGACGGCGTGCTGTTGTATGAACACCCTCTCCCGTTCCGCTGACGGTCTTCGTGTCAAACGCATTCCGACCAAGGAGCCTGTTTATAAGAGTGGTCTTGCCGACTCCAGAGGAACCTATCAGGCAAAACGTCTTACCTGGCACGAGGAGATGGCGAAACTCCTCCAATCCGCTGCCCGTGATGTTGCTGATCGGAAGGATCCTAGAAGAAATGCCGGTTTTCCTTACCCTTTCGATCATGTCACCCAATTCTTCAGGGGTGACCAAGTCCGTCTTGCTCAGGATAACTACTGGTTCGATATGACCTTCATTGGTCGCGACGAGGTAACGGTCGAGTCTTCGTATGTTGAAGTCGTAGTGGCACGACTGTACAATAAAGGCAACGTCCAAGTTGGCCGCGATCATTTGGAAATCTACCGTCTTTCCCGGGTACTTGCGGCGCAGGAAGGTCTTCCTGGGCAGGACCGCATGGATGATTGCGAGCGTTGGCGAGACATGCTCGAACCATACCCAGTCGCCAACGCACGGAAGGTCAGGACTAGATTCAACTGTAAAACGGAACTTTCCAGAGAGTTCGGCACGGGTCTCGCCGCGCTCGTGTCGCACAAGGTATGCGCCCCGATCAACGGTCATTACCCGCGCCATGCTTTGTCCCGGCTGAAGCATGGTGCCCGCATGTTTAGAAAACCAATCATCAAAACCTATCACACGTAAATTCATTTTTCTCACACAGAACGTTGGAGTTGAGCGGCAGCCCCAATACCCCTGTCCGTTTACACCCGGCGTCTCGCTGTCCGATCAACTGACCGGTTGTACTAGCTCGTCTTCTACCGATAATCCTCAATAGACTCCCCGACAATTTCAAATCTATATGCCCGGGCAGTATATAAAGTCCGAGTACCAACAGGGCAATTGGAGGGAAGATGACAAGGGAAAACTCTCCAAATGTCGCTCCTACAAAAATCAGTGGTAAGGGAGATATACAGAAAGCAACATGGTATAATCCAATCTTCCACAAACCTGAAAAATACCGGCCTTTTTATCAGAGTTAATATAGCCTCCCACTAACGGAATGTAACTAATAAGAATAAACTTCGGGACTTTTTCTCTTAATCAAAGCTCTTTCTCACAGTCATCCAGGACACGGAAAAAGGGTTATTATGATAAAAGTCAGAACGAAGATTGATCTTTGATAGGGAATGCATTGTAGAAAGCAGCAGGCGACCGTATACTGCCCT
>JAFGTF010000012.1 GCA_016934265.1 Spirochaetota bacterium | reverse complement strand
TTTTAAAAACTCCGTAGGAGTTTTCACTCGCAAATGACATCCATAACGTTTGTTTGATACTGTACGAGATATCATGCAAGAAGAGATTAATATAACTCATGGTAATGCTTATAGTTAGCAAGTAATTTTCATTGAATTATTGCACCTAAATCGGAGAAGAACCTAAAAATTTGATGAAGACGTCATAACGCAACTTATGACGCATGTAAAAAAATGCTCGTTTGCTTAGAAGGTGGAGTTTTACACAGAAAACTTTACAGACTCATTTAAAAGGGGAAAAAACGTCGCACACCCGAAGCGTCGCCCTCTTTCTCACAGAATACCTTCTCGTAGAGGCATCTCTTCCATGAGCCTTCTCGTTTCCCCGATACTCCTCATACCGCCGGTCGTAGTGGTATCAGTGAGACAGAAACATGCCATTGCGTTGGCGAACCTCATCGCACGCCCGAGGTCCCACTCCTCGTGAATACCGTACAGCATTCCCGCGCAGAACGCGTCCCCCGCGCCGACGGTTCCCTTTATAAAGCCGTCGGGCGGTTTGTGTGACGGTACGAAGCGCGGCGCGCCCCCCGCTTCACATGCATACGCACCTTCGGGAAAATGGATACACACGAGCTTCGAGTTCCCGCTTTCGGAAAGCGTTTCGAGCGACCGCTCGAGCGCCCGGACGTCCAGCGCGCCCTCTTCCGTGCGTATCTCATACCCGGCGGTCCTTCCCGCTTCGATCTCGTTTACGATGAGGTAATCGGTGTATTTCAGCGCGGGAAAAACGAGCTTCTTGAACCGGTCGCTCGACTCACTCACGAGATCCACCGATGTCAGAAGCCCCCGCTTTTTCGCGAGCGACAGAAGCCGCGCCATTCGGGTCCCGTACTCTTCGTCCGGAGCGTCGAGCGAATCGAGCAGCAGAATATAGCCTGCGTGGAAGATCTTCGAGCTCACTTTCGAGAAATCGAAGTGCTCGACGTCCAGGGCGCCGTTCGCCCCCCTGTTGTAGAAGAAGGTCCTGTCACCCGTATCCTTTACGGTTATCACGTCCGTATACGAGGTCGGCTCGCCCTCGATAAAGCGCATCTGCTCGGTGTCGATACCGTGCGCGGACAGGTCATCGAGAATGAAGTTTCCGTCCCCGTCGTCGCTCACCGCGCCGATGCCGAAAAGCGGCATATCGGTCTGAAGCTTCGCCAGGTCCTTCAGCACGTTGTAGGCGCAGCCACCGGTGGAGCGCCGTTCCTCCAGTATCATCGCGAGCATCCCCTGCTTCGGCCACAGATCGACGATCTTGATCCGGTCGATGATGAAGTTGCCGGCGCACGTGATCCCTCTTCGCTGCATCGAACTCCTCCGTGTTCCGTTCTTTTTTATTACACTATTTTTCCTGTAATTACAACAGTTTTATGAACAGCGGCTTGCCCCGGCGCATGGTTTCGTGATATCATGCGTGTTATGAGCGGATTCGACAGTAAAATCGAGGACGCGGCCGGGATCATCGGAAAATCGGCCCACCTTGTAGCCTTTACCGGTGCGGGCATCTCGGTCGAAAGCGGGATCCCTCCCTTCAGGGGTCCGGGAGGACTGTGGGATATCTACGATCCGGCCCATTTCGAGCTCGCCTATTTCATCTCCCATCCGTCCGAATCCTGGGCGACGCTGAAGAAAATCTTCTACGAACGGTTCGAGAAGGCGTCCCCCAACGCCGGGCACCGCGTTTTGGCCCGGCTCGAGGAGCGCGGGCTTCTAAAAGCCGTGATAACCCAGAATATCGACAACCTCCACCGGCGTGCGGGGAGCAGGAATGTGATCGAGTACCACGGAAGCTGCCGTGAGCTCGTCTGTCTCGAGTGTCGAACCAGGTATACGGTTACGGCCGCTCTCCTTAAAAACGAAGACATGCGGTGCGGCTGCGGCGGCCTCTTGAAACCCGATTTCGTCTTCTTCGGAGAAGATATACCCCAAGAGGCCGCAGCTGGGTCACTTACCGAAACGGCTGCCGCAGACGTCATGATCGTAATCGGAACGACCGGTGAGGTCTTTCCCGCCTCAGGAGTTCCGGTGGACGCCAAACGTTCGGGTGCGACCATCATTGAAGTAAATGTGCGTCCTTCCCTCTACACGAACGACATCACGGACTTCTTTCTCCCCGGGCGGGCGGCCGAAGTACTCGAAAAGCTCGGCACGCTCCTTTTGGAATAACAGTCCGAAACCCGGATGGCGTCAAACCGTCAAAAAAAGGCATTGCGAGGCGGTGTCGGCCTCGCAATGCCTCGTTTTCATCAACTTTTCGCCGCTTCGAAAAAAAATATCAGGATCTCTTTTCTTCGTTCCCTCCCTGCTCTGTTTGCGCCTGAGTCTGCTGTGTCGTCGGTTGCTTTTGTCCGGGTGATGCCGGTGCGTTTTGGGGAGCATACGCAGCCTGGGGAGAGGACGGACCTATCGGTCCGTTTTGACCTATCGGTCCGTTTTGACCTATCGGTCCGTTTTGACCTATCGGTCCTGCCGGACCCTGCGGTCCGGGCTGCTGGTACTGCGCGTACTGCTGGCCCTGATACTGACCGTACTGCTGAGGCTGTGCGTAACGCGGACCCTGGTCGACGTATTTCATCCTGTTCCCATCGTCGTCATCGTCCAGGTCCTTGACGGTCTTCTTGAACTCCTTAATACCCTGCCCTAAAGAACGGGCGATCTTCGGCAGTCTCGTCGCTCCGAACACGAGAAGTCCGACAATGAGGATTATGACGATCTCCTGCATACCGATTCCGCCAAACATATAGCACCCCCTCTCTTAAGTCAGACTCTAGACTATCCCTCTTTTTTCTTAATAGCAAGAGAAAAAGGTGAGAATTAGACCCCGATCCACGGACCGGGAACGCCCGGTTTTTCACATATCCCGGACTCATACAGCTTGTTCATGGTCTTCTGTATGTAGGCGCCTTCCTGAAGGGAAGGCGATGCCTTCCTTTCTTCGAACACGTGCTTCATGAAATTATACTGGGAGGCGATATGGCCCCGGAGCCACCCGATTCCCATTCGGGGTCCGGGGAACTTTTGAACGGAATCCGGGTCTTTGTTCACGATCTCGACCGCATGAAAGCCCCGCAGCTTTTCGGGGTCCCTCGTGTCGTATACGAGAAGATGGTTCGGACGCATGAGCTCATACCGTACCGCACCTCGGCTGCCGTTCAGCTCGATCATAAGATCGTCGTTGCTTCCCGTTACGATCTTAGACGCTTCGACTGTGCCTATCGCGCCGCTTGTAAGCAGTACGGCAAGGAGCACGTGGTCTTCCGTTTTTACCTCTATCGTCCCGCCCGATTCATCCGGCCGCGTCTTGTGCAGGATCAGGGCGGTGCCGCTCATGCGCTCGAACCTTCCGAGAAGATGATAGACGAGATCGAGCGCGTGCGAGCCCATATCGTACAGGACGCCGCCGCCGGCCTCCGTTTTACTGACCCTCCATCCCCTCGGGCGCGACCTGTCCAGATTGCTTGAGTGGTAGTAAGAGACCCTGAAGCTCAGCGGCTCGCCTAGAAGTCCCTCGTCGACCAGCGCCTTCATCCGTTTCAGGGCTGGATAGAACCTGTTGTGAAAAGCGACCTGGTGGACGATCCCCCGCTCGTCCGCTCTGTCCGCATGCTGCACGATATCGTCCGCCTCCCCGTCCGTTATGCATACCGGTTTGTCTGCATATACGTGCTTGCCTGCGGCGAGCGCCGTGGTTATATGCTCGCGGTGAACGTTGTTCGGCGTGCACACGTCGATGACGTCGATGTCGTCGCGCTCGATCAGGTCATGGTAATCGCTCGTGGCGAACGAGAAGCCGAAATCATCCTTCAACGATTCCGCCTTTTTCAGGGTCCGGTTGCATATGCCGACGAGCCTTATGCCGAAGGGGAGTCCGTCGTAAAAGAGCGGCATATTGACATAGTTGTAGGTGTGCGTCTTCCCCATGAACCCCGCGCCTATGATACCGACCCCGTAAATCCTCTTTTTCATCGGCATCTTCCCCTTTCTGAAACGAACATTTCAAACAAATAACACGACGTGCCTACTTTTTTGAATACAAGGGCGCGGCCAAGACCCTTCGCGCAGCCTCTCTACCGGTAATCGGTGCCCTCATTTCAGGCCCCTCTCCCTCCGGATCCATATGCGAAAATGTCTCATTTATAAGAAACAGACGGTTGTCGGGCCCTTTCGTCTTGAAACAGCAGAAACCGGTCGATACGCGGTCTGATCGTCAGATGACGATTGCACACAGCATCCCGAACCCCGTACGGAAATCGACGGGCGCATGAAACCCTTTCCCCAAGAAAACTGCGGATGTTTAATAACGCCCCCTTCGCGAACCGATAGGGATGCCGTCGGTCCGCCGCTTCCCTCTTCGGGCCGGGCGTCAGAGCATCTCTTTCAGAAGCAGATGGCAGTAGAGCTGCTGTCGCGGGAGGTGAAAGGGCCCCTTCCAGCCGTTTCCCTTGATCGTGTTCGAGACGGTGCCGTCGCGGTGCAGGTATCCGAACCACTCCCCCTGCTCTTTGTCGGGAAAGTGATCCAATACGTACCCGAGGATCCGCTCGAACCACTCCTCGTACTTTTCATCGTTCGTGAGGTGGTACGCGAGAAGCGTCGCATATATCGCCTCGTTGTGAGGCCACCACAGCTTCATGTCCCACTGGAGCTCGAGCGTCGGCTTGCCCTCTATATCGACGAAATACAGAATTCCGCCGTGCGTCTTGTCCCATCCGAGCTCCAAAGACCAGTCAAGTATCTCGGTGGCCTTGTGCAAAAGGTCCGAATCGCCCGTGCGGCGCGCCTCCTCCATGATGAACCAGGAGGTTTCTATCGCGTGTCCCGGATTGACGCATCTTCCCTCCGGAGTGTCTAAAAGAGAACCGTCCACCGAGACGATCTCGAACACCGCCTTCTTCTCCGGCTTGACGAAGTACAAGAACAGCTCGTCGATGCTTTCCTTGATCCTGCCGTCATAGTCCCCCGAAGGGTCCGCCTCGCGCAGCAGATTGAATATGTCGGCGCTGAGCATCGGAATCACGTGCGCGCGCATCGGACGTACCTCGGGGTTCACCTTCGGCTCGAGCGCGCCGGGTGTTTTCATGAGGCCGAGCGCGAGGTCCATCATCTTTTTCGCGGTATCGAGCTCTCTCTTTTCGCCCGTCGCCTTCGCATATTCAGCAAAGGCCATTACGTTGAAGAGCTCGGTGAGCACGTACCTACGCTTGCGAAGCGGCCTGCCGTCTTTTGTGACGAGATAGAACATCCTCCCGTCCGTATCGAAACCGTATTTACGTATGAAGTCGATCCCGTGACTGGCGAGCTCGAGCCACTCCTCACGTTTCTCGAGCGAGTTATAGAGCTTCGAGAAGAGCCATGTTTCCCTTCCGACGATCCACATGTACTTGTCCCCGCCGAGCAACGACCCGTCCCTGTCGATGAGTGAAAAGAAACCGCCGAACTCCCTGTCTGGAGAGCAGTTCGTCCAGAACGGGAGCGTGTTCTCGATAAGCTCCCTGTAGAAAAATTCCGAAAGATCCTGTATTCTCTCTTTCTCCATCCCCGACTCCTTCCTGCAGTATATTCGCTGTAATACGATATATCACATGAACGGTCCGAACCCCGTTTTCAGTATTATCTTCTCTGCTACGGCCTATATGCTTTATCTCCCGACGACGCCCTCGTTCCGGCTCAATCGAATACGACGCCCTTTGTACGATTGTACCGTGCGATTCCCTCCTCCATCGCCCGGATGTTCGCAAGCGGGCTGTACTGGGGAAGGCCGCACGACGGCGACTGTATGTCGACACCCTCCTCGATCTGGCTCACCGTCATCTCACGGACCTCCTCCTTCGTCCCGTTCAGGAGGTGGGAGAGCGTGGGAACGCTCCCGACGAGCTTTATCTTCTTTCCCACGGCTTCTTTCAGTTGGGCTATCGTGGTCGACGGACAATCGAAGGAAAACCCTTCGAACCCCGTTTCGGGCAGGTGCCGGGCGATCCTCGCCGTCTTTCCGCAGATGTGAAGTATGATCCGTGCGTTCACCGCCTCCTTTATCTTCCGGTACACCGGAACGAGCAGCGTCTCGAACTGAGGGGCTGTCAACCCCTGGGCGGACGGGTCAGCGAGGAGAACCACGTCCCCGCCGAGCTCCAGCATGCGGTTTGCGTAGAGGATGTTGAGATCCGAGGTTACCTCGAGCACGCAACGAGCCCGCTTCATGTCCTTTATCACATGTTTGAACATGTCGTTCACGCCGATAACGTTTCCCGCGATTGTAAAGGGCCCCTGTGTGAGGGCGACGATCAGCACCTCGCCGTTGAATTTCTTTTCCACCGTCTCCTTGACTATCTCGAACGCCCCGAACACGGCCGGAAAGCTTCCCCGATCCAAAATGTCCTTCGGCAGCGTCACATCATACGCGTCCGCAAAGGCACGCTCCTTCACCTGGGGGTATCCTGCGATGTCGCTGTCTTTGCTCACGACCCTGCACCCCATCGCCTCGGATTCCACGGTCGACGGCCATGGGAGCATTGTCGAGTGCCAATTCCCGAGCGTGTGGGCGGCGAGCGCGAGATTGGCCATCGGTTCCGCCTCGTAGTTTCCCGCCGGGAAAAAGGCGTTAGTCTTTTCCATCATCGGCACTATCGGAGAGAAGAGCGGTATCGCCCGCGGAAAATAGCCGATCTCCTCCCCGGAGAGGACCCGTAGGATCTCCTCTCTGGGAGAGTATGTCTGCATGCGTAACAACCTCCGCCTGTTACAGGATCATCCGGAACTCAACGTCGAGGTCGATCCTGTCGAAATCGTCCTGCTTCCCCTTCCGAACGAGCCCCACCCTCGCCTTTTCGTTCACCGGGATGGGAGGCCAGTGCCACGTACCCTTCCACAGGTGCATTCCATGTTTGTTGTTGCAGAGAAAGGCACGCACCCTGGCGAGGTCCGGCTTGTCACTTTCATTGTCCGCGGGAGCCATCACGAAGATGACGTCCCCCTCTAAAAAGAAAAAAGTCTCCGACGTGTAGGGGTGCCGCTCCATCTTCTTTACCGTGGCGCCTCCTTTGAATCCTTTAAGCCAGTCCGGCATTCCCTTTTCCTTTGCGAACGCCGCCATCGCGCCCTCGTCGACCCGACTCAGATTGCAGTAACAGAGGTCTACGGCTTCCTTATCACCTCCGAGATCGACGTTATTCGACCAGCATTTAACGAACTCGTTATCTTCAGACGGCGCCCCCTTTATGATCCCGAATATCTGACCGTACGGTTCGAACTCCTCGTCCGTTATCTTATCGAACGGCTCAACAACTATGTCCCTCATCTCCATGACGCATCATCCTCCTGGCTGATATAGTATTTATTTCAGGTTTTCATCCCCGCGGCATCCAAGAATCCCTGCACTCCCTCTTCGGTTGCCGGATGGCGGTACATCTTTTCGAGCACAGCAAAGGGCAGCGTGATGATCGGGGCCCCGCATCGTATCGCCTGCCGGGCATGATACGGGTGGCGTATGCTGGCGGCCATTACCTCTGTATCGAATCCGTACCCTCGGATCATATCTATCGTCTCGGTGAGAAGCCTCACACCGTCGTCTCCGAAGTCGTCCGCTCTTCCGAGAAAGGGGCTGATGATGGAGGCCCCGGCCTTTGCCGCCAGGAAGGCCTGGTTCACTGAATAGACGAGCGAGACGTGGCATGGAATACCCCGCCCCTTCAGCTCGCCGATTACGGAAAGGTCCTGCTCTGTCATAAAAAGCTTGATCACCACGTTGGGGTGCCGTGCGGAAAGCTCCCGCGCCTCGCGGATCATGGCGTCTCGTTCGTGCGAGGACAGCGTGACGATCACGGGGTCTTTTCTTCCGAGCTTGTCCAGCGCTTCGAGGAAGTCGGCGTTTTTTCCGTTCCAGTTCGCGGCGATGAGCTTCGGATTTGAGGTAACCCCGTCTATCACGCCGAGGCCGTACGCCTTTTTGATTTCATCGATATCCCCGGAATCGAGGAAGAGTTTCATCTCCCCTCCTTTCGAACAGTATTGCAATCGGCCGCCTATATCCTCGTATGCTCCGTTCTCGCGATGATCTCGTCCTGTACTTCAGGCGCGAGCGCGGTGAACAGCGCGCAGTAGGCGGCGACACGAATTATGAGGTCCTTGTGCTTTTCCGGATGACGCTTCGCGTCTTTCAGGGTTTCAAGCGACACGACGTTGAACTGGACGTGAAAGCCGCCCAGCTGAAAGAACGTATGTACAAGAGTCATGAATTTCCTTATCCCCGCTTCTCCTTCGAGCGCGCCCGGATCGAACTTCATGTTCAGAAGCTGACCACCCGACATCTCCATGTTCGGCAGCCGCGCGACGGAAAGCATCGTTGCGGTCGGCCCCATCATATCTGCGCCGTGACATGGAGAGGCCCCCTCGTTTACGGGAAAACCCGCAGTCCTCCCGTCCGGCGTCGCCCCGCATACGGCCCCCATCGGCGTGTTCGCGGAAATCGTCGCCGTCGACGGCGTCCACCGGCATCCGAAAGACTCGGTGCCGTGCCGCAGCGTCCTGTAGTGCCCGCTTATCTCCCGGTACATCCAGTAAATACGGGCCACGTTCCCGTCCGCTTCGGCAACGTCGTTTCCGAACTTCGGGGCACGCCTGCAGAGCTCCCTGATGCGTTTTCCCTCATCGGTCTCCCAGTTCGATTCCATCGCGTCGAGAAGCTCTGCTGCGGACACCTTCTTCTTCTCGAACACGAGCTCATGTATCGCGCTTATCGAATCTCCCGCGGTGCTCGCGCCGGTGATGAGACCGCTTGTAAAATCGTATACCGCGCCGCCCGTCTTCGCCGTCTTACCCCGTTCGACGCAGTCTTTCACAAACACTGAGCAGAATGGATCCGCGTCATGCTCTTCGAGCGAGAGGTCGCAGATGTTGTCCGCCTTGATACAGAGCGAGGTATAGTAGGAAAACTGCCTTCGAAACTCTTCCCAGAGCTCTTCGATGGAGTCGAAATCTCCGAGCTCCTTTTCCGCGTGCAGCAACTTCAGACCCGTCCGCCTGTCTTCGCCGCCTGACATCGCAAGCTCGAGCATCTTCGTCACGTTCATGAAGCTCATTCCCGTCGGACGGTGGTTCCACTTGCCCGGAACGACGGGCGTCACGCACCCGACCATCGCGTAGCTCCTCGCATCGGCGAGCGGTATGCCGAGCTCCATGAGCGACGCGATGACCGTCTGGTCGTTGTACAGCGCAGGTTTGCCGTACCCCAAACGGATGCATTCCGCGCACTGCGAGAAGAACCGGCCCGACGTTTTCGGATGGATTCGAGCCGCCATGTTCGGCTGAAAGAGGCGAACCATCCGGTCGGCCTCGAGACAGAGAAAGGAAAGCTCGTTCGTTCCGTCCGACCCGTCGGGCTTTACTCCCCCGATAACGAGGTTCTGGTAGGTCGCATACCCGACCCCGAACTCCGTATGGCCCCATGGTCTCACCTTGTTGATCGTGTTCATCTTCACAAACGCACAAGCGACGAGGGTCAACGCCTCCTCGTAGGAGAGTGCTCCACGATCGATGTCCGCCCTGTAGAAGGGATAGAGGTACTGGTCGAGCCTCCCGAACGAGTAGGAATGTCCGTTCGATTCTATCTGAAGAATGATGTGTACGAACATCACGAGCTGGAGCGCGCCGTGAAAGCTCTTCGGCTTTCCCTCGATCACCTCTTTACAGGCTGATGCGATCCGTAAAAGCTCCGATTTCCGCTCTTTCCCGGCTTCAGCCGCCGCTTTCTGCTCTATAAGGTCGAGGTATCGTTTCACGTATGCGAGCGCGGCGTCGACGCCGATCACCGCCGCCTCATAGAACTCCCGCTTGCGCAGGTCTTCCGGCTTCGTGAGATCGAGTCCCTGCAGCCGCTCGACGAGCATCTTTTTGTATCCGGGAAGACCCCTGTCTACGATGTCGAACCAGTCGACGATGATATGCCCGTCGCCGGTATGGGTTATCCCTCCGGGAGAGATGATACCCGCATCCCATGCCTTTTTCACGTCGTCCGGAAGAAGACGAAGCACACGGTCCTCGTGTGTTTTGCCCTTCCAGTAAGGCAGCACCCCTTTCAGCGTCCGTATCGTCTCGGCTGATATGGAGAAGACGTCGCCCGTCCTGACCGGAAAACCCTCCATCTCCTCCAGGATCCAGTCCACGGCGTACTCGGGGAAGATCGGCGCGGCGCGAGGCGCGCGTGCCTGGTTCCCGGCGATAAGCTGGTCGTTCTCGATATAGATCGACATCTCTGACAGTATCTTCTCGAGCGCCAGCGCCTTTTTCATGATGAAGGGCTGCCCCTCGTTTGTGCTGTACGCTTCGGTGATGAGTACCGCACGTTCCGGACATATCTCCGGCACGCGGTCCAAAAGAACGTTTCTCATGAGGTCTATACGCTCTTCGGTCTTCTCACAGGACCGTTCCAAAACATCGGGCGTGCTCATACGCAATCCTTTTCGAATGTATTATACTTCTATTTCTTCCGTGACCGGCACCGTTTCGGCGACGGCCCACACTTCATCGAAACTCGAATAGTCCGCTTCCCCGCCCACACACCCGGTAGACAGAGATCCCGCGGCGACGCCGAGCCTCGCACAGTCTTTCAGAGACATTTTTTTTACTATTCCCGCGATAAATCCCGCAACGAAGTTGTCACCCGCTCCTATCGTGTCCTTCGCCTCGAGGTCGGGGCATAAAAGACGGTAGCGGCTATCCCTGTCGCTTACCATGCAGCCTTTCTCTCCCATTTTCAGTACCATACACCTCGACCCGTGTGTGCGGAAAAACTTGATTATTTCGAGCGGGTTGCTCGAGGAGGCGTAGTGCATCGCCTCCTTCAGGCTCGTAACGAATAAGTCTATCCATGCGATCGACGGCCCTATTACCGGAAACCACTCCTCGAACGGATCGTACACCGTGTCCAGCACGGTTGTCATTCCTCTTTCTTTTGCCTCGCGAAGCACGCGTGCGACCGGCTCCCCCCGCATCTTCGTCATGACGTCTATTCCGCCGACGTAGAATACCGTGTTTTTCCCGTAGGGTGAGAGATCGAAATCGGCTTCGGTCGTGACCGCGTCCGTGCCGAAACAGTGCAGAAGCCGCCGCTCTCCCCTCCCGTTCACGAAGCCCAGCGTTATCGGGGTCTGCACCGCCCTATCACGGATTACGGCCGACACGTCAACGCCGCAGTCGCGAAGCCGTTCGATGACGAAATCTCCGAAGATGTCGTCTCCGATCCTGCCGAGCAGTTTTACTCTGATTCCCATCTTCCCGAGCCCGGAGACCATTATCGAGGCGGTACCGCCGAGCACCGGCGAGATCCTCTCCACCGCATACATCTTCCCCAGACCCGGCAGCTCGTCTATCGGGCCGATTGAAAAATCGTTCACTATATTTCCGATTGCCACAACCTCGATCATACGGGCGCCCTTTTAGAATCCTCTGCGACAAGATCGTCATACGCCGGTCTGCTGACAGGAGGAGGGAAAAGGCGGCGTACAGGCGCCGCCTTTTCATTTCCCACTAAAACTGAAATGGGCAAGCTGCCGCAGACTCCGCCCTCTTTTACCATATGAAGGCAGTTATACGATTACCCTGATATTGAGCTCTTCGAGCCTATCGTATATCCGCCTGTCCACCTTATCGTCTGTGATGACCACGTCGAAATCTTCTATCCGTGCGTATGAGCTTGACCGTTCCACATTGAACTTGTGTGAATCGACAAGGAGTATCTTGAGCTTCGACCTCTCGATGATCTTCTTCTTCAGTGACGCGACGTTGAAATCGAACTCGCTCAATCCGTTCGTAATCGAGACTCCGTTCGATCCCATGAAAAGGATATCGATATTGGTGTTGTCCAAAAGAAGCTCCGAATGCGGGCCGTAGTAGGTGTTCGATATTCGGTTGAGGATACCGCCGGTGCATAAAAGATCGACGTTCTCCTTTTCCGATAGCACCTCCATGACCTGAAGCGAATTCGTCATCACCTGAAGATTCACCTCTTCGGGAAGACGCCGCGCCAGCTCCAGAGTGGTCGAGCCGCCGTGAATGAAAATTAGTTTTCCCGCCTCGACGAACCGGACCGCTTTCTCCCCTATCTGCCGCTTCTCTTCGATGTACTCTACAGTCCTTCCCTTTACGGTGATGTGAAAGAGCATGTCCTCTTTTTTTCCAGCTTCCGCACCGCCGTGAATCCTCTTGATAAAGCCCAGCTCCGAGAGTCTGTTCAGATCCCGCCGTATCGTCATCTCGGTAACATCGAAAAGCTTCGCCAGATCGTGAATTCTGACCTCTCCCGATCTTTCTATGAGGGCGAGTATCTCATATCTTCGTCTGTCTGTTTGCATCGTTTCCGTGACCCCGTGCCTCTGTGCCTTTAATCGAACAATAACTTATCATTTGTTAAAATTTTACTACGAACAATGTAAATGTCAATAGGTAATAAACACAGTTATTGTATCGTAGCGGAGTTTCTATCGGCAAACAGAACGCCCCGGTGCTAAAAACCGGTATCGAGCGTCATGGCGGCACCCGTTTCGGCGGATTCCATGGCCTTCACCGCTATTTCGAGCGAGTGCCGCGCGAACTCGGCGCTGAGCACCGGTTTCGTTCCATTCTCCACGCACCGCACCAGATGCAGGACCCCTTCCGCCCAGCTGAACGGCCTCGTCGGCGGTCCGGCCATCGATATGGCGGGCAGGCAGGCGCCCCAGAAAGAGTCCTCCGGCTGCATCCACCCTCTCAGTCCGAATCGATCTTCCCTCCTGAATATCTCGATCGGGCCCTCCGCCCTCTGATAGAGGTAGAGAATACCGCTCTCACCGAAAAGCTCGAGCCTCGGCTTGTCTTTGTTGGATAGTGCGCAGTAGGTCACATCGATCGAGGCGAACGTACCCTCTCCGAAGTCGAGCATTATCTGAATGTTGTCCGGCACCTCAAGCGTTATCTTCTTCCCTTTCGCCTCCCCCGCGACGACTACGCGCTCCGGTACCGATGTAGCGGCGAACGCCACCACACGCCGCGCAGGGCCCAGAAGCTGCGTCATGAGCTGAATGGGATACATCCCGAGATCATAAATCGGGCCTCCCCCCTTTTTATAGAACCAGGTGGGGTCCGTGGTGAACTCGGTGATCCAGGCCGGACCGGGATTCGAACCTGTGGTTCTGGAATAACAGACCTTTCCAAGCGCACCGCTTTCTACTATCTGTTTCACCCGCAGATGGTCGGGATGAAGCGCCATCGGCGGCGCACACCCTACGCATACCCCCTTCTTCTCAGCTGCTTCGATTATCGCATCGGCCTGGCCGATATCGGCTGCGAGCGGCTTCTCCGTGTATACGTGCTTGCCCGCCTGTATGGCCTTCATGGTTATGTCGTAGTGTATCTGGATCGGCGTAAGATTCAGGACCATATCCACCGCCTCATCCTTCAACAGGTCTTCGACATCGGTGTACACCCGCGGGGCTTCGATCCACCGCTGTGCAACAAGCGCCTTCTCTTCTATGATATCGCACACGCACGAGACCAAAAGCTCCTTCTTTTTTGCCATATCCTTCAGCATCGGAAAGTATAGCCGGACAACATCACCGCATCCTACGATCCCAAGACTCACCGGGACTTTCCCCCCCATGACCCCCTCCTTACGCTTTTCATTATGGAACAATTACTGTTCAATTTATAAAAATCTTATTATATTGTTTTGGATGTGTCAATACAATATCACATAATCTGTAACAGTATGAGGCTGCCATGAACCTTGTACCCATTTCGACCCTTCTTTCCGATGCCAGAAGCCGTCACTATGCCGTCGGAGGATTCAACGTTTTCAATCTCGAGATGCTCGACCCCATCATCCGGGCGGCGGAGGAGGAAAAAACGCCGGTCGTCGTCCAGGTATACACCGGCGACCTGGAAACAGTCGACGGCGAATATATCTCCCAGATGACGAAGATAGCCGCGAAACGGCTCTCGGTTCCTCTCTCTCTCCAGCTCGACCACGGATCGAGCTACGATCTCGCCATGAAGTGCATCGGATGGGGATTCTCATCCGTTATGATTGACCTTTCCCGCACGAGCATCGAAGATAACATCGAAGACACGAAACGCCTTGCGCAGGATGCGCATAGCGACGGTATCTCGGTCGAAGCCGAGCTCGGCGAGATATACAGCGGTAAAGACCCCGTGACCGTCCAGAAGTCTCATCTTACCAACATTGATCTCGCCGCCCGGTTCGTCGAGGAAACCGGGGTGGACGCGCTTGCCGTTTCAATCGGAACGGCCCACGGCGTCTACACCTACGGCCCGGATATCGACTTCGGCCTACTCACGAGGCTGTCGGACAGGATAGCGGTGCCGCTGGTCGTGCACGGCGGCTCCTACGTCCCCGAATCCGATATGCTCAGAATGATAACGACGGGCGTCGCAAAGGTCAACATCGGAACCGAGCTGTTGAATGCCTTCTTCGGCGGCTTGAAGGAGGCGGTCCAAAACGACGTCGGCGACGTCGTCGGCGACGATCACGGCCGGGCCGTCATCAGGCACGCACAGGACAAGGTCGAGCAGCTCGTACGCGCCAAGATTCGCCTGCTCAACACATACAGGACGAAATAAAACCGCGAAAATACCCAAGCCCGCAGGTCCCTCTCCCCCGCGTGGTCATGGAAGCCGCCTTCAGCGCCTTTTAGTACGTGCACTCTTTCGCCGCCTCGGCGAACGCCTTCACGTTCTCGACCGCCGCATCGAAGAAGTGGTCGGAGGGACATACTATGTAGCCGCCGCCTTCCCCTGCCTCCTCGAAGCACTTTTTCACCATTCGCTTCGTAGTCTCGACATCGCAATTCACGAACCCGTGGAGCTGGTCGAACCCTCCCTGGAGGAACATCCCGCCGCCGAGCGTTTTTTTCACCCTCCGCAGGTCGACGTTTCCCCCCATCCCGCGGGGAGTAAGCGTTTCCGATCCGTCCGCGCCCGTCGCCCGTATACCGCTCAGTATGTCCATCATGCCGCCGCACGTATGATAGACGGCGCGAAGCCCTACGTCGTGAAGGGCTTCTATCAGCCCTCTGTCGTATGGGAGCACGAACTCCTCGAAAAGGGCGGGTGATATGACGGTATCCGACGCATCTCCGCCGCCGAGTTCCATAATGTCGATCCTCACGCCGTCGAGACCGTATATCCAATCGAGTTTCTTCCCCTGCAGCACCCGTAGGAACTCGTGCACCCACGCGGGATCGTCATAGGTGGCGTATATCATGTTCGTTGTCCCGAAAAGACAGCAGGCGTCCTGCCAGCAGCCGGGCTGTCCGTACCCGAAGACGTGCGTCCTGAGGATGCCCCTGTTTCCGATACGGTCCGAGATCCCGTTCATCGCCTCGACGTCCATCTTCGGGTACGGCATGTACTTATCCACTATTCGAACGTCTTCCTTGTCCTTTACAAGATACTCGACGATCCACGCCGTCTGCTCGTTTATTTCTACCGCCATTCGAAGCGTTTTCTCCGGGGTCACTATCGTTATCGTCGACCGCCCGTGCCCGTCTTTTTCTTTCACCACCCTCCAGGAATCCGTCTGCATCATGTCGCCGTCGGTCCAGAACATTCCCCCCTCGATTCCGCCCTCGTATACCGCCTCGTATATCACCATGTCGAGCCCGGTGATCTCGTATGCCTCGTACTGGTCGACGCCTTGCATGTACCGGTTCAGAAAATAAACCATCCAGCTGTGCACCGTCGCCGGCAGACGGTCAGGCACCTCCCTGTTCATCGCGAGCAGAAGTCTTTCCCGTGAAGTCATAGATCCCCGTCCTCCCCTTATTCAGTCCTATCAAGGTAGAATGTAGGCCGCGCCACGAACACGATAACCCTTTAATCGGCTTGACCGAAGTACGGTAGCGGTGTACTATCATCGTAACGAACATGACGGAGGGCGGTATGGAAAAGAAATACAGAGTCACCATCACGGCGGAACGTCTCGACGGCGTTTGCCCCCTCTACAAGCCCGGCCAGAAGGTCGGCGAGCTGTACTGGTGGTATTTCGATGCCGACCGGTCCACCCACCTCTGCGCACACGCGGTCTGCTCCATGCTCACCGCCATCATTCCCTTCAGCAGAGGAGTTTCCGCCCGCGAGATGGGGTTCGGCAAGGAGGACGACGTCTGTTACGTACAGTGCCCGGACCCCGGCCCTCCGTACACCTGCGGCGGTACCGTGGTGTTCCGTCTCGAACGGGAGAGGGTGAAAGACTGACCGCACCGCCACCGGCGGCCGCCACCCCCCGCCACCCCCGCCTCTTTTTTCTCACGCTGCGTTTCTTCCGCCGGCCGGCCTCTGAATAATCCACAGAAAAAGAAGCACAATGAAGCTTGCGAGCAGCGGAAGCGAGAAGAGTCGTATGGTGGCGGTCAATCCAATGCGGTCCGCGACTGCCCCGAAAATGAGCGGGCTCAATGAGAACGCCACCGATATCACCGCAACCATATAACCGAACGCCTCCCCCTTTCCCATTCCGCTCCCGAGCCTGGCGATCAGGATATCAGTCGCAGGCCCTACGCCGTAGTAGCAGGCTCCTATGGGAAGGAGGTACAGAATCAGTGCCCAGAGGGGGGACGAGGTGCCCACGAGAAAAATGAAGGGAGTCACCAGTCCAGTGGTTATCAAAAGCACCTGGAACGGCCCCCACCTGTCGCAGAGCTTTCCCGCAATCGGCGTGAAAACGAGCCCCCCGAGGAAGTAGACCCCCGTCGCCCAGCTCGCGATACTCTTACTCACCCCTATCTCACGTACGAGATAGGTGGGGGTAAAATTTATGACCGCTATCAGGCCCAGAAATCTGAACGATATAACGAGAAGGAATAGAACGAAATGAATCATGGAGAACTCGCCCGACGGCTTTTGCTCGGACGTTTGTTCGGGATCACTCGAATTGAACAACGCGCCGTAGCGGATATACAGCGAGCCGACGACAAGACCGGGGATACTGGTCAATATCAGGATCGGTTTCCATCCGATCTCCCTGAAGAGGAACCCGTGAAGGACGAACATCCCGAAAACGGCGACCGAGCCCCAGAATTCGAACATCCCGTATACCATACCATGGTCGCGTGTCGTGTGTTCGTCTATCGAGGCGTATATGGCCGGGTGGAAGGAGCTTACCCCGATCCCGGCGACAAGCACGCAGGAAACGAACACCGCGATATTGTCTACCGCCGTTGAGAGAATAAAAAATCCCGAGGCGATAATGAAACCGAAACCCATCAATCTCTGACGCGATACGGAATCGGAAGTCTTTCCGAGCACGAAAGAAAAGACCGCTATGGCCCCTAAGTATGCGGCGAGTATGCCTCCCGCCCCAATATACTTCAGCTCGTACTGTTCAAGAATTACCGGGAGAAGAGATGGCAGTATGAACCAGTACAAGTCGTTCGCCCCGTGGCCGACGTTCCTCAGCAGATTCGAACCCTTTTTCTTCATTCCGGTCCTCTCGTTTTCCGTGTTAGTGAAACAGTAACAATAAAAGGCCGCCCGGACAACAGCGGCCTTTTATTTTCCGTAATTTTGTTTCACACGCTCTTCGAAAGCCACCTCGCGCAGTTTCTCCAGAATTTGCCGTATGCCTCCCACTCCACCAGCGCGGTCCCCCAGTGCTTCGAAAGGTCCGAGGTGAAGGCCATCGTTCTCCCTTTGTCGAACTCCCACACCGCGATGAACGGGTCATTCCCAACCTTTGCCAGCACTTCCCCTTTGCTCTTCGCCTTCACCCTGTTATACCCCAAAAACATCGGCCAGGGCGCCGGGACGCCGTCGAATATCGGGTGATCGGCTTTCACGATCTGCGGAACGATGCCCTGCGGCTTCTCCACCCGGTCGTCGCAAGAGCGTATCTCCACGGGGAGTATCTCTTCTATCACGGTGTCGTGGTATCCGGGGATGTTTCGTATGCCCTGAAAGGAGTTCCAGCCTCCAGCCATGATGAATCCTCCTCCGTCCGAAACGAACGACTTTATGACTTCGAGACGGTCCGGCCCCATTGGAACCGAGAACAGCTCCGGATAGAGCTGCAGGGTGTTCTTACCGCAGTCCGAAAGTATCAATACGTCGAAAGCCCCAAGCTCCTCTTTCGTGCGCGGAAACGAAGTGAGCGCGATATGGTTCGGCATATGGACGATCTCGATGTCGTCGAACTGTTTCAGCGCATCGACAAAATATACGCCGAAATCCTCGTATCCCCCGAGTGGAACCATATCGAACCCCTTGATATGCATTCTGAGCACGAACCATGTTTCTCCGACCAAGAGCACTCTCGTTTTTTTCGCCATAGTATCACCTCTCCTTTTTATTTTATCATCCTCCGCCATACCGTGGTGCTGCGTCTTCCTCCCCCGCCAAACCCGCTTCAACGGCCTTCAATATACTCCCTTTTCCCGTGCAGTTTCGAACATGGCGAGTATGTTCTCCACCGGAATGTTGTCCTGGATGTTGTGAATGTTACTGAACACGTACCCGCCGCCTTTTCCCAGAATTCGTATGTTCCGCTCGACCTCGGCTTTGACCTCGTCGGCCGTCCCGAACGCAAGCACCCCCTGCGGATTGACCGCGCCTCCCCAGAACACGAGCCTGTCGCCGTACGTATCTTTTAAAAACGCCGGGTCCATACCCGCCGCCGAAATCTGCACCGGATTGAGAATATCGAACCCGGCCTCGATGAAATCTTCCAAGAACGCAACGTTCGACCCGCACGTATGGTAGAACGTCTTCCAGTTCGTGTGCTCGTGGACCCAGTCGTCCATTCGCTTGTGAAGCGGCTTGAACATCTCCCTGTACATGTTCGGTGAGATGAAAGGCCCCTGCTGCGATCCGAAATCCGTGCCTCCCATGACCACCACGTCGATCCTGTCCTCCATCGCCTCTTTGAAAAGCTTCAGGTTTTTCATCCCGATATCGTACTGATACCCGAATATATCCTCTATATAACCCTTTCTCGTCATGAACGACACGTACCACTCCTCCGGGTCCCTGATCCCCTTCGGGTTCTTGATATGGGCACCCGCTACAAAGCCGATATCGCCGAACCCCGATCCCCAGAAGTTGCCGACGAGCGAGTAGCCGGTGTTCTCGAAATACCATTTCGACCGCTCTTCCATCTCGCGCAGCTGCTCCTCGCTGAAAACCGCACAGGTCTGATCCACCCACTCTTTCGGGTCGAGCTGTTGCTCTACGATCGGCTCCTGGCGTACTATCACGTCGAAGTAGAAGCCGTCTTTCGGCATCAGCCCCGACGGCCTGGCCGATCTGTCTCCCTGCGGGTACTGCACTATGTCGCCGCCGGGGCGCGTTTCATACGTGCAGTGCCCCGATACGAGCACTTTCGTGCCGTCCGGCATGACAAACGGCTTCCAGTTCTCGTTTTTGTATCCGAAAAAGGTCACCGGGTTCTTGATCCCGAACGTGTCGACGCCGAGCTTTTCCATCACCTCTTCTTCGACCTCGGCGAGCATGCAGAACGTCTCCTCGATCCGCACCTCTCCCCCTATGCCGAGCGCCTTCTTCAGGTTCGCGTAGGAGCTCGCACAGATACTCGTCACGAGGGATGAACCGAGGTCTATCGGTATCCTATCCGGCTCCTCGCGGTTTATGGCGCGCCGCACCCTTTCCCTTGAAGTCATAATCCCCCACCTCTCATCCGAAGGTCCCCGCGCTTTCCGCCCGATATCCCTCTATCGTTTTTTCTCGGCAAACCGTATGAAATCTCCGCACGGTATCTTCTTTTGGTTGCCCTTGTTTTTCTCGATATACCCGACCGCCTCCTCAACCTCCCCCTTGCCCTCGAAGAACGAGATTTCCTGTTCGAATTCGTGCGAGTCGCCGGCGTCGATCGTGCTGAGCCTTCCCTCCTCCCTCTCTATCCTTCTCGGGTTGGGAAGGTCGCTCACCTGATTGAACCCGACGACGTAACCCTCGCGCTCGCCGGCACATCTCACCCATATCGCAGAGAACGGCAGCGTCTCCGTCTTATAGCTCACACGGGCGGCGAGCGTGCCGTTTTTATTTACCAGCAGGTTGTGAGAACGCCCGCTTTTATCCGGACGGCCCAGGAGGAAGAAAACCTGCTCTATAAACCCCGGGGTGGGGCCGGGCATCGTGCCGAAGCGTTCGAGTCCTGCCTGGGCGAACTCGTTTCTCGGTACGATCCTGTCATAGGTGCCGTAAAACTTCGCGCCCTTTTCGAGGAAGGGCGGCCCGAAGTTCGTGTGGTACAGCATTTCGTACTCGCCCTCCGCCTCTGCGAGGTTATACAGCGTGTCTTTGATTCTAATTTCAGGAAGGCCTTTTTCCAGCTCGATGCGTGTTCTCAGCAGGTAGCTCACGCCGAAGATTATCTTTTCCTGTATATCTCCCTCGAGGGTGAGCTTCCCCCCCTCTGCGGCGAGCACGACCCTGGAGGCGGGCAGCCACCCGACCTTTCCGTGCAGGGGGAGGAATATTCTGTTCTTGTTTCCCATGTTGTCGACGATTACGTCCTCGCCCATCGCCCCCGACCATTCGATTCCGCACCGGTTCATGAATTCGTTGAATCCGTAGTGACACCCCCTTCCCCCCATCTCGAGAAGATGGATATACCGCGGATGCACGATTTCCGTAATGGGGGAATCCCAGCCGACCCGGTGCGAGCGGAACCTTCCGTCCAGAAGACCCATCCCCCGAGTCGGACACACCCGTACCGATACGATGCCGTTCGATATCTCTACTACCTCCACCCCTTCCTGCATGCCCCCCCGCAGGGTCGTCTTTTTACAGTATCCGCCTTCCCCCAGTCCGAGCTCTTGTCCCTTGATTTCGAAATCCGAAGATGCGAACGAGTATCTTGAGTCCGTGATAACGAGATTAACGTCCATCGAGGCCACCTCCGTTCTGTCAATTGTGTGTATGATTCTTCGATATCGGCCGCTTATTCTCTTGTACGGCGGGATTCTTCCACCACGCTTCGTTTTGCAATCGAGAGAAAGAATACATGTCCAAAGCGGGCAAACATTCTCCGCCCCAAACCCGGGACTTCTCCCTGTTCGGGGTGGAAATACCCTGTCAGGCGGTTTGCCGCTTCGCCTGCTTCTGCTTCTTCTTCCACTCTTTCATGATCGCCTTGTTTTCCTTCTCCTCGGCGAGCCGTTTCGCATACTGCGGGAAGTAGATGACGATCCTCTTCACGAGCAGGTTTATCACGATGAGAAAGAGAATCGACAGGGCGCAGGCAAGGCCGAGCTTGTCGTTCTCGAACGCCGTCTTGTAGATGAGCACCGATATCGTCGTGGTCTTGTCTCCCGGCCCTCCATTGGTGAGCAGGTTGATGTGGTCGAACGCCTTGAACGAATCCATGATCCTGAATATCAGGGCAATGAGCAGGACGGGACGCAGAAGAGGAAGCGTAACGGTCCAGAAGGTCTGCCATGCGGAAGCCCCGTCCACCGCGGCCGCCTCGTACGGGTCCTGGGGAAGCGCCGCGAGACCGGCGTAGATTATGAGAAACATAAACGACGTCCACTGCCATATGTCGATAAGCATCATGGAGATGTACGCGAGCTTCGGGCCGTACAGATTAGTTTGTATGCCGAACCATTTGGTGGCAAAATACTGCAGGACCCCGAAGTTGAAGTTGCCCTCGAGCCTGAACATGATTCCCACGAGCACAGGTGAGATGAGCATAGGCAGGATGAAGAGTACGACGAACAGCTTTTTGAGCCCGATCTTTCTGTTCAGCGCGACCGCGATGAGAAGGCCGAGACCGGTCTCGACGGAAACCGTGACTATGACGTACACGATACTTCTCAGAAGCGACTTCCAGAGGGGCCACGTGAACAGCGCGGAGGCGTAGTTGCCCAGTCCGACGAACTTCGGATGTCTGAAGTTCGCGACATGAGCGTTGGTCAAACTCAGGAATATGGCATAGAGAAACGGAAAAATAACCACGACGATCAGTATCGACGCGATCGGCTGAATGGTTATGTATTTGAAAGGCTTTTCCTGACTTCCCGGTTTCTCGATCTTAAACTTCTTCGTATTACCCATTTTTCCCACCTGTCACGAATATTTTCGTTTTTATAATGCCTTTTTTTATAGATCGTCTCCCGGGAAAATCCCGGGAGACGATGAAACCTCTTTAGTCTATGTAACCTCTTTCCTTCATGAAGGCGGTAGTTTCCTTCTGAAGCGCCGCCATGGCATCTTTCGGCTTTCTACTGCCGAGCAATAGATCCTGGTAGTAGTCTTTCGTTATCTCTAAGAACGCCTGCAGATCGGGAAACGGGTACGCAAGCCGCCCGTACTTTGCAATCATCTCCGCACCCGACTTGTACGGCTCGACTGCGTCCGGTCCGGTGAAGACCGTGTACACGGGAGGAGCGCCGCCCTCTTTCGCGTACAGCTGGGCGCCTTCGCCGAAGGTCGCGTATGCGAGGAACTTGAAGGCCTTGTCCTTGAGCTTGGAGGATTGGTTGAGCCCGAGCGTGATGCAGTGCATGTACACCGCCCTCTTGATCGACCCGTCCGCCTGCCGTGCCCCGGGAACCACCGTGGCCGCCATCTTGTCGCATATCTTGGCCGACTGCCCGCAGTCCATGAACATCGGGTACATTGCATTCCAGTACGGACAGAACGCTATCATCTCGTTCTGGAACGCGGCGACCATCTCCGGGAACTCACCGCTCTCGAAATCGGGGAGCAAAACGCCGGATTGACCGAGGTCGTAGAACAGTTGCGCGGCCTTGAGCGCGGCCGCCGAATCGAACGCCGGCTCCATGGTTCCCTCTTTGAACATACTCCCGCCGTAAGACCACAACACCGCCAGATAGTGGAGAGGTGCGTGCCACACCAGCTTCCCGGTGACGCTCGTTCCGTACGGAACCGGAGATTTCGAATTGTAGGACTTCGTAAACTCTTTCGCCCTGGGGATCCACTGGTCCCATGTCTCGATGGGATTGGCCACGAGGTCCATGAGGTCCTTCCGGTAGTACATGATGTGCCAGCTGATATCGGTGGGAATCGCCCGCTGGATTCCCTCGACCTCACCGGACTTCAACGCCGTTGCGATCATCTCCTCTTTTTTGTACGGAGCACCTTCCGGTGACGCGAAGTTCTTCGATGCCAAAAACGGCTCGAGGGGCTCGAGGTACGGTGCTACGGCTCCGACCTGGATGCTGAACGCCTGGATGAGATCGGGCTTGTCCACACCGCTCATGAGCTGGCTCACGACCTTCTCGGGATACCCCACCCTTCCGATCGTGACGAGCGATACCTTGATGCCGAGCTTTTCGGCGTACTTCGCGTTCCACTCGTCGATCACCTTGAGCATAGCCCTCGACTCGGGTCCCGCCCACATCTCTACGGTGACCTCTTCCATCTTTACTTCCTCTTTCGCCGCTGCCGCCTTTTCAGGCTTTTCCGCCTTACTCTCCTTCTCGCCACTCGCGAAGGTCAGAAAGGCCGCTGTGAAGAGAAAACACAGGGAAAGAAGCACAATTAGTATCTTCTTCATGAAATCCTCCTTTGATAAAATGTATTTAGTATCCCGATCACGTCCGGATCAGGTTGACCCCCTTTTCGTCGAAAAGGTGTATATGCGACGGCTCTATCGTCATATATAACGAAGCGTCCATCTCGAGCCCCGTCGAGAGCTCTTTCTGCTTCATGTGGTAGATTTTTTCGCCGGCCCACAAGGTGACGATAACCGAGTCGCCCCGCGGCTCGATCACGTTCACCTTCATTTCGGGCCCGATGAAGTTCGTCTTCGGCTTCTCCAC
>JAFGTF010000123.1 GCA_016934265.1 Spirochaetota bacterium | reverse complement strand
CGATGATCGCCCTGGTCTTCCTGTTGATGAATTTGGAGAAGCTCCTAAAAGGAGTTTTTTTGCACTTTTGCAGACAGTGGATTATATTGAATATTTTAGGTTACCAAGGTCATTTTGCATACAATGGGATGGGATAATACTTTTTCAGGAAACCCTAATTACTACCGTATGAAAATTAAAATTCTTTCCGTCCTGGCGTTTTTATTACTCATACCCTCACTATGTCTCCCGGTGGTGCAGGAGAACTGGCCGACCTATATGGGAAACCAGTACCTCACCGGCAACAACGACGGGATCATCCCCGAGAGCGACGGTATACTATGGACCTTTAACTCTCCCGGAAAGCTCTACAACCCCGTTTCCGTCAACAACAGGGTTTACGTCGTTTCCACGGATTCCAATCTCTACTGCCTCGATTCCTCCGACGGATCGCTCTCCTCTGGTCTTTCAAATCCGAAGGCCCGCTCACGCGCATGGTATGCGTCTACAAGGACCGGGTGTACCTTCCAGCAGGACGGTTTCTGTACTGTCTCGATGCGGCAAACGGGAATGTCCTGTGGGCGAGACGAGACCAGTCGTTCGGTTTCTACGGCACCCCGACGATAGCGGGCGACAGGCTCTTCTACGGAAACAGGAAAGGGTTCTACGCTCGCGAGCTTCGAAACGGGCACCTTCTGTGGGAAAACCACAATATCTACACGTACGGCGGCTTTCCCTCCTACTGGAACGGCATGGTGTACACCGTGTCCAAGGAGTTTCAGGAGGAGGCCGCGAGGCTCGTCTCGCTGAACGAGACCGACGGATCCGTGCGCTGGGAAACGGTGATCGAGAACGTGCCGAACATCTACTCCCCGGTCGTGTACGACGGGCGCATCTACCTCGCGTTCGGCAACAAGCTCGCCGTATTCGACGCGGAAACGGGCGAGCTACGATACGAAAAGACGTTCCCGGCACAGGTCGCGTCGAACACCGCGTTCTCAAACGGCCGCATCTTCCTCTCCCTTTCCGACGGCCGCATCATGACGGTAAACCCTAAAGACGGCCGTTTCGAGCACCTGTTCACCGCCCCGTACTGGACCCAGTTCGCGATCGTCGGCTCCCACCTCTTCGTGCCGCTGAAAGGGAGCGGCGCCGGAGATATCGCGAAGATCGCGGTGGTCGACGCGGACTCAGGGCTTGTGACGAGGTCCATCTCTCTCAGGGAGGGCGAGCCGTCCGCGCTCACAGTCGCGCGAGGCACCCTGTTCCTGCCCGCATCCGGCACTCTGTACGCGGTCGGCGACGGCCTCCTCCTCGCGAAGGCGTCAGGTTCCGGCGCAAAGCCGGAAGCAGGTGGGACGGAGACGGTCCGGGGAAGCCTCAGGGACAGGGACTCGGGGACCCCGCTCAGCGGCACCGTGGAGTCGACGACGAAGAGTGCGGACGGCGGCATAGTCAGAAAGGAAGCGCCGATTTCCGGCGGAAGCTTCGAGATTGAGGTGCCTAAAACGGGCGTCACGGACCTCGTGTTCTCGTCGCCGGGGTACACCTTCGAGACGATGACGATTGCGAGCGCGGAGGCTGTCGACGATCTGACGAAGATGCCGCTCGATATGTCGCTCCCCAAGGCTAAGAAGGGTGAGCGCATCACAATAGACAGCCTCCAGTTCAAGACGGGGAGCGCAAACCTCGAGCCGGAGTCGCTCGCTGCACTCGACCGCTTATTAAAAATGATGCAGGACAACCCCTCCCTTGAAATCGAAATCGCGGGACACACTGATTCGACCGGCACCACGGAAGTAAACCTCGGTCTTTCAAGGCTGAGGGCGGAGACCGCGGCGGACTGGCTCATCAGGAACGGAATTCTTTCAAAGAGGATCAGGACCGCGGGATACGGCAACACGAAGCCCGTTTCCGACAACAGCACCGAAGAAGGAAGGCGAAAAAACAGACGTACGGAGATCATGATACTCGATGATTGAGAAAAGAAGCCTTCTCGTCACCCTGCTGGGCCTCGTTTGCGGGGCCGCGCTCTCCGTGTGGCTCTATCACCGCTTCAAGATCACCGGGTTCTTCCTGTTCATACCGGTCTTTTCGCTAGGCGGTTCGCTGTTCCGGCGGTTCGGGAGCGGGGGAAAAAAGAAAGAAATCGAACATACCGGCTACACCGTAGAGGAGGACGATGAGTAACGGTTGCTGTGTCAGGCCATTTTTTCACCCTATCAAACAGCATCTTCCCACACCCACCATTCAGGGTCGTTACATTGTCGGCGGCTTCGCAGTCGTGATTTATCGCATACGCAGGAGAGATCGATAATTGATTCGCGTAAGATCCGGCACTATCATCATGACATCAGTCATCACGATAAGAGAAGCCATACCCCTTTTTAATAAATCCGGTGGGCGAAGTATCGAAAATCGGATCGGTCGCTATCTCTCGATCCCGTTCATTCTCTCGAATACGAGATACAGCGCCTGGGTGCCGCGTTTTCCAAGGCCTTGCGCCTTCGCCGCGATGTAGAACTCGTGGGCGAGCGAGAGCCCCGGCAGAGAGAGGGACATGCGCTTCGCCTCCTCCAGTGCGATCCCCATGTCCTTGATAAAGTGGTCGATGAAAAACCCCGGTTCGAAGTCGCCATTCACAATCCTGGGACCGTAGTTGTTGATGCTCCATGAACCGGCGGCCCCGCTCCCTATCGCGCGTATCGCCTCCGACGGGTCGAGCCCCGACCTGTACGCGTAGAGCAGGCACTCGATTGTCCCGATCATCGTGGTCGCGATGTGGATCTGGTTCACCATCTTCGTGTGCTGCCCGCTTCCCGCCTTTCCCATGTAGGTGATCGCCTTGCCCATGGTCTCGAACAGAGGCAGGACCCTATCGAAGACCTTCCTGTCTCCTCCCGTCATGATCGCGAGCGACGCGTTCTTCGCCCCGACGTCGCCGCCTGATACCGGCGCATCGAGCGCGAAGCAGCTTTTCTTCTTCGCTTCGTCGTAGATCTTTACCGCGAGCTTCGGGCTGCTCGTGGTCATATCGACGACCGTTCCTCCCTCCGAAAGACCGGCGAGCACCCCGTGTTCAGAGAGGTAGACGTCCTCGACGTCCGAAGGGAGGGAAACGATGCTGAACACGATGTCCGATCCCTTCGCGACCTCGTACGGGCTCTTTTTCCACACCGCACCGCCGTCGAGAAGCTCTTTTGCCTTCGATCGGGTCCTCGTGAACACGCTCACCGGAAACCCCGCGGCGAGCACGTGCCCGCACATCGAGCGTCCCATCACGCCCGTTCCGATCCATCCTATCCTCGTGCTCTTTTCCATTCGGCTGCTCCTTTTATCCTATCCTCGTTTTCCCGTTCATATAGGGGACAAGCGCGTCCGGCACGGTAACGCTCCCGTCCGGATTCTGGCAGGTTTCTAGTATCGCGATGAGAAGCCGCGGCGACGCGGCCGCCGTGTTGTTCAGGGTGAAGGGAAACCGGTTTTTGCCGTCGGCTCCTTTGAACCGGAGCTTCGACCTTCGCGACTGGAAATCGCCGAAACTGGAGCAGGAATGGGTCTCGCCGAACCCGCCCCTGCCGGGCATCCAGCACTCGATATCGTGCTTCTTTATCTGACCCATTCCCATCTCGCCGGTGCATACCTCGACGACGCGGTAGGGAAGCCCAAGCCCCTGCACGATCTCCTCCGCGTTTCTTAGAAGCTCCTCATGGAGCTTCTGCATCTCGTCGGGGTCGTCCCTGCAGATAACCACCTGCTCTATCTTCTGGAACTGGTGCACGCGATACAGCCCTCTCGTGTCCTTTCCGTAGGACCCCGCCTCTCTCCTGAAGCAGGTGGTGGAGGCGGCGTACTTTTTCGGAAGCTCCTCCTCCGTAAGTATCTCGTCTTTGTGGTAGCTTAAAAGCGCCACTTCGGAGGTGCCGATGAGATACAGGCCGTCTTTCTCTATCGCATACGCCTCTTCTGTGCCGACCGGGAAGTACCCGGACCCGACCATGCACTCCTCGCGGACGATGACCGGGGTGACGAACGGCGTATACCCTCTTTTAACGAGGAAGTCCATCGCGTACCGCATAAGGGCGTCCTCGAGCATCGCCCCCTCGTTCTTGAGGTAGTAGCTCCTCGTTCCCGCAACCTTGACGCCGCGCTCGATATCGAACAGGTCGTGGGCCGCTCCGAGCTCCACGTGGTCTTTCGGCTCGAAAGAGAACTCAGGCGGCTCGCCCCACCGGCGTATCTCGATGTTCCCGCTTTCGTCTTTCCCGACCGGAACGTCTTCGAGCGGCGGGTTCGGTATGAGGAGGAGGCCCGCTTCGAGGTCGCTCTCCTTCTGCCGGAGCTTTATCTCATCTATCTTGATCTCTCTGGAAAAATTTTTCAGCTCGTCCTGGAGCTTTCGCCGCTCCTCGTCGCCGGCTTTTTTCATCCGCGCCGATTTAAGGCCGAGGTCCTGTCTTCTCCTGTCGATAGCCGCCTGGAGTCTCCGCCGCTCATCGTCGCAGCGGAGCACCTCGTCGATGTTCACCGTAAAGCCCTTTTTCTCCGCACCCTTCCTGAACCGTTCGGGGTCATCACGCAGCTGTCGCAGATCTACCATATCAACCTCGCATTACCAGAATCTCGTCTCCCATTCTTATCCCAAGCACATCTCTCGCGCTCCCGCCGTTTACCGCTATCTCCAGATAGCCCCGCGATCCGGTAACGGGGAGGCACGTGCCCGCTCCGACCTCGCCGTACGTCTTCTGCGGTTTTCCGACAGGCGTCTTCTTTTTACCGTGTCTTACCGAAACCTCGTCGTTTTCTTTCACCAGCCGGGAGGGGATGTTGGTGACGAGGTTTCCGAAATGGTCGATGTATATGACCCGGCCGACTACAACGTCCCGCCCTGTTTCGGGCACCGGAATGGTCAGCTTTTTTATGGTTTCAGTCGGTGTGCCGACGGCCTTGAGCGGGGCGCCGGATACGACATACGCGACGAGCGGCGCAAAGAGGTCCCTTCCGTGGAAGGTCGTGCTCGCCTCGTGCTGCAGAACCCGCCGTGCCACGATGGAGCGGAACATACGGCCCGCCTCCCTCTTCAGGCGTTTTTCGTCGACCGCCACGATTCGTTTGATGCCGCTTTTTTTCGCCGCCTCGTACAGAATACCGTTGTCCGGTCCGACGAACGTATACTCCCCCGCCTCCACCGCAACGATCCCTCGACCGGTCCCCACCCCGGGGTCGACCACCGCAAGGTGTACCGTGTTTTCCTCGAAATACCCGTAGGAGCATAAAAGAGCGAACGAGCAGGCGACGAGGTCCCCCCGCGCGATTCCGTGGGTCAGGTCTATCACGTGCGCCTCGGGCGCGCACGCCTCGATCACCCCCCTGACCTCGGCCGCGTAGGTATCCGCGTACCCGAAGTCCGAGGTAAAGGTGACGCTTTTTTTCATGCAAATAAGGTACAGGGAGGCCCGTAATAAAGCAAACCAAAAATCTTTTTGTTGATGGCCCGATGCGCGGTTGCTATTATTTTAGGGAAACGTCATGAAAAAGAAGGCTCTTCTGCACCTGTATCTTCCCGATTCAAGCCTGCTCGAGTCGCTGCCGCGCGCGCTGCGCCACGATGTCGACGAGCTCTGGGTGGAGACGGACGTTACATCCGGCGCCCTCTGGACGCCCGACACGATTCACGCCGCACAAACCGGAAAGATCGTCCCGGTACTTGCGTCACCGGCAGGAATCGCCACCCTCGCAGGCTCGGCGAGCGCATTCCGTTACCATGAAGCTTCCGGACGAAGGATCGCGATACGCCTTGAAAAGCCCGTACCGTTTCCATCGAGCATCCCCGGCGGAATAAAAAACCCGCTTTCCGTTTGTCTCATCGACGACGTCTTCAAAGAGATCGAACGAAACGACACAGGCGGTCTCAAAAAAAGACTCGACGGGATCCGGGCCGCTGCGGCAGCTCTTCGAAAAACCGGCGCCACCGACCTCTCGGTGCTGCTTTTTCATCCCGATCCGGTCGTCCAACTCAACGGCAACCGCTTCATCTCCCGCACCGCGGGCGTCCGTCCGATCGCGTCGCTTTTTTTCGACTCCGAATCCGAAACATCCGACGACGGAGACGGATTTCTCGTCGACAGCGCCGTTTCTCTCTCTCCGCTGTTGTGCAACGGCATTTCCGAGGAACTGCTCCTTCGGCCCTCGCTCACGGTGTGCGGTAAAAAGGGATCCGTGCAAAAGGCGGTACTGAAGGCGAAGCTCCTCCTCGCTGCGATGGACCTCAGGCCGAAACGGTACGAGCTCATCTCCTGTCCGACCTGCGGCCGCTGCCTTCTCGACCTCTCGAACGCCGCCCGTTCCATAAAGAAAGGGCTCGAGAGTCTCGTCGACGAACTCGGTCCGAACGGGAGCCTCCTCGAGGAATCGGGAGGCATCACGGTCGCGGTAATGGGATGCAACGTCAACGGGCCCGGTGAGGCGTCAGGCGCCGACATCGGCGTCGCTGGGGGCAAGAACCGTACCGGCACGATCTTCAAATTCGGTAAGCCCGTGAAGACCGTCGCCGAAGCCGAAATCGTACCCGAGATGATACGGGGAATCAAGGAAGTCATAGAGGACAGGATCGGCAGGGCAAAACGATAACGCGCGTATGGCGGCCGGTGTTTTCAGCACGGCATCTGGACACAGTCTTCTGCAATACGAGGGGGCACTCGGACACCTCATAATCGCCGCATACATGAACAATCTGGTGAAAAACCCTACGGTGAACCGACCGGCGCCGTTTTTTTCTAGTACGCGGAATAAAATAAAAAAAACAGTGTATGGTGCGCGTGATGCACAGCGGCGTATAACGGCTCATAGTGCTCACGCAGACTCTTGAAGCTTTTCTTTTCGATCACAACCGAATCGATCACAACCGAATCGATCACAATCAAATCGATCACAATCGACGGTCACGGTCTCTTTCTGTATCTTCTCACGCCCCCTTCTTTCGGAAACCTGCGCATCACCCAAAAGTTTACAAAGTTTACGCCTGTCCCCTGTTGATAAGTTGTGGACATTGTGTTCCAAAGGAGGCGGAGCCCGGCCGATCCATGTTAGAAAGAGGAGGCTTAGAATACGGCCCGCTTTTCAACGGCAGCTACACTACCTGTTTACAGTTCCTGTTTACCATTACCGTTTGCAGTAGCGGAAACGCAGATATCGCAATCACTCTAGGCCGCAGCGGTCGAAAAGCTCGTCCGAAACCGTCTTGTAGCGCTTTTCCAGCATCTTCTTTGCAGCCTGCTCGTTGGTGCCTGCAGGCGCGCTGAGGCCGAAGTAAAACTTGATCTTCGGCTCGGTACCGGAGGGCCTGATCGATATCTTGACCGCACCCCCGATATGAAGCTGTAGGACGTTCGATTCCGGCATACCGGTAATCGGCTCCTCTCTACCGCTTGAGAGGTCTTTCGACACCTGCAGCTTGTAATCCTTGATCGCGGTTACCTCCTCCCCGCCGATCTTTAGCGGAGGATCCTTCCTGAGGCCCGCCATGATCCGCTGTATCTTCGCCGCTCCCTCTACCCCCTTCAGGTAGAAGGACCGCTGAAAATCCAGATACAGCCCGTACTTCTCGAAGATCGCATGCAGGTACTCCGTCACGCCGCCGAATCGTCCGACCGCATACTGCACTAGCAGAAGCGCGAGAACCGCCGCGATGACCCCGTCCTTGTCCCGCACGAAGGTGTCGGCGAGATAGCCGTAGCTCTCCTCGAACCCGTAGACGAAACTCCCTGTTTTCTTCTCCTCGAACTCGTGCATCTTGCTGCCGAAGAACTTGAACCCGGTAAGCACATCGATCTCTCTCACCCCATACTCCGCTGCGATCGGCTTTATGAGCTCTGTCGACACGATCGTCGAAATGACCACCGGATCCGGCGGCATCAGTCCTGAGCGGCTGTACGAGGTGAGTATCATGTCAGCGAAGAGCACGCCGAGCTGGTTTCCCGTGACGAGCACGTATCCGCCGTTTTTATCCGGCACCGCGGCGCCGAGCCTGTCACAGTCCGGATCGGTGGCGAACACCAGATCGGCGCGCTTCTCAGACGCATACCGGATCGCCCGCTTAAGCGCCTCGTGCTCCTCCGGGTTCGGGGATACGGTGGTCGGAAAGTTACCGTCCGGTTCGCTCTGCGCGGGCTCCGTGAAGAGCCGGACGTTTCCCGCCGCTTCAAGCGCCTTCGGCACGAGCGTGATACCCGTTCCGTGAAGGGGAGTGTATACGACGGAGACCTTTTTCGCCGTGCCTATCTCGTCCGCGATACCCTTTTTAACCCTCTCTGTAAAGGCCTTCACCCGTTCTAGATACGCCTTCTCGACTTCACCGTCGATCTCCTCGATAATCCCGTCCGAGATCCCTTTGGAAAATTCGATACGTTTCACGTCCCGGATGATGTCGACGCGGTTCACGCTCTCCACGATCCTCGAATCCTCCGGCGGCACGACCTGATATCCGAATGGGGAATATACCTTGTAGCCGTTGTACTCCTTCGGGTTGTGACTCGCGGTAATCACTATCCCGGAAACACAGCCGAGGTGTCGAACGCTGAATGAGAGAAGCGGAGTCGGCCGGAGCTCGCGGAAGAGGTACACTTTGATGCCGTTCGCGGCGAGCACTCGGGAGGCTTCTTCCGCGAACCGCCTCGAGTTGTTTCTCGAGTCGTGCGCGATGCAGACCCCACGGGTTCGTGCGTCGGAATAGTGCAAAAGCAGGTAGTCGGAAAGCCCCTGGGTCGCACGGCCGACGGTGTAGATGTTCATCCTGTTCGTCCCGGCGGCCATGATCCCGCGCATTCCGCCGGTGCCGAATTCGAGGTCCTTGTAGAAACGGTCTCCAAGCTCCGTTTCGTCCGCGCCCTCTATCAGGCGCCGTACCTCCTCTTTTGTCTGCTGATCGAATCCCTCGCCGGTCCAGAGTCTCGCTTTTTCAAGCACGGCCTTTTTACCGCCGCCTGTTTCCCCGGTCTCGTCATTCATCACAGCACCTCATTTCACCGCACCCATCCTTCCGGGCGGCCAATAGCGGAATAGCGCTTTTCCGAATATCTCATGCCTCTCGACGAATCCCCAGAATCTCGAATCGTTGGAACGGTCCCTGTTGTCGCCCATCATAAAGTACTGTCCTTCGCCGACGACGACCGGACCATAGAAGTCGCGATTGTTCATAAGGCTGTCCCCCGGCGGGATGACCTCCGGGTCGGCGTGGAGCTCGGGCCAATCACCGTGAAGGAGCCTGCCGTTTACATAGACCTCCTTGTTGATGACCTCGACCTCGTCTCCGGGCAGGCCGATACAGCGCTTCACGTAAAACTTCGGCTGCGGATCGATATTTACGAACCCCAACGTAAGCGTGTATACGATGGGAGTGAAGAGCTGGACCACGAAGTTCGGCGGATCGTAGTAGGGAGCGAGGAATATGATGATATCGCCCCTGCGCGGGTCCCGAACCGCCGGCAGTCTTTTGTCGGTAAACGGGATTTTCGCTCCGTAGGTGAACTTCGTCGCCACAATGAAATCGCCGATCTCTATCGTCGGGATCATGCTTCCGGTAGGGATCTTGTACACATCGACGATGAATGCCTTTATGAAGAGTGCGATCGCAAGGGCGAATACTATAGCCTCGATATTTTCCCTGAGCTTGCTCTTCTTCTTTTTCTTTTCTTTCCGCTTCATTCCAGTACCCGGCCCCTGTATGTGTAGTATACAAAAACGCGAATGGCGGGGTTCGTGTAACAAAAAGAGCCGCCAAGCGCGATGTATTCAGCAGCAGTCACCACCCCCTCATGCGGGCCGGTGAACGTAGACCTAAGATAACATGTAAGATAGTCACAAACAACCATATTTAAGACCAATAAGTAATACCTCTAACGACTTTATGAATGTGACGGTGTCATGTTTAATGAAATTCAATCAGATCCATACAGCTGTTACCGATTGCCGACCTACACCGTTTCAACGACGGCCGTCCCCTGTCAGGTAATAATTACAATGAATAATGCCCGATAAGGTGATATAATTATATAGACAACCCTGATGAAGGAGCACACGTGGCGGTTGACAAGGAAAGGGAGATCTCGAGCTTCGACAGGATCAAACGAATCATCGGGATTCTGCGTCTCGACGGGAGGGAGGTGGAGATCCATCTACCGCATTCCATCGAATCGGGAAGGGTTGCGGAAACCGCCGCAGATACCTTCAGAATACGGCTGTCGGACCCCACGGTCGACATCAACAAACAGGATCTCGAATTCCTGCACCTGAGCTTCATATTCTCCGGAGAGGAACTTTTCGGCCGCTGTCCTGTCACCGAGAGAGCGAATCCGTATCTCACGGTGGGCTATCCGGAGTCGTTCAAAACCAGGACCAAACGACGGTACCCGAGAATCAGGCCTCCGATCCCGCTCAAGGCCAAGCTGAAGTACAAACGGTTTCCGCAGCGCGTGCCCGGCAGGGTCTCTCCCAAGGACCTTCCCGTAAAGTACTCGAAGCTGTACTGGGAGGCGCAGCGTGAGAGCGTCGATATCAAGAAACTCTTCGTACTGGTCGGCGGAGAGCTGAAAAAGATCTGCCCGCACTCGGGTATCAGAATCTACAACGACCAAACCGTTATCACCCGCGATGCGGAGGTGATGCGCAAATCCGGCAAGGTTCTCTTCATCGCAGATTGCGGTCGCGTTGAATCCTATACGAGGTTCATTCCTTCGGAAAAGATCACGAACTACTCATTCCTGCTCGAAGAGAGGAAGAACGCGGGCGCCACCGAGGAGGAAGTGGAGAAAGAACTCGAAAAAATAATGCAGGACGACCGGCGGGAGGGGTGTTTATCCAAGGTCCTCGTGCCGATATTTTCAAAGGATGAGGTTATCGGGCACCTCAAAGCCTTTTCGGACAAGAAGGGTAAGAACATCTCCTACGAGCAAGTGGCCGACCTTATGGCCCTCGGTTTGATACTGAGGATCGGCATAGAACACGCGCCGCTCGTACCGAGCTTCGACGACTCGATCGATACCGACCTCCTCAATATCTCGGAGGGTGGGCTTTTTCTTCAGATATCGAGCGGAATGGGGACGATATCCATTCCTGAAGGGGCCGACGCCCAGATCAGATTTTTCGCAGGCGACAAAGAGATTGTGCTCATAGGAACGGTGTGCAGGAAGAGCACCGGCGAACAGAGCTACGCGATAAAGTTTACGAAGATCGCGGACGAGCAGAAAATTTCTTTGAAGGGCTTTATCGACGAAAATATTGAAAAACTATCCGAGAATAAGTAAATTTACGACATGAGGCGTAACAGGGGAAAGTTATTCGGTGCGGCGTTGGGGTTCACTTTCGGCGGGCCGATCGGTGCGCTCATCGGGGCGGCCGCAGGCCATATCGTCGATACCACGGAGCCTGAAAACGGCACGTTTCCCGGCACGCGCTCTCCCGAGCTCGAGTTCGTCACTTCCCTGACTCTTCTCCTTGCAGGCACCGCTCGCGCGGACGGAGAGGTAACCGAGGGTGAAAAACAGACGATAAAGAACTTCTTCAAAAACCAGGTGGGATACGGGCTGGTCGAGTACCGGTTCGTCGAACGAATCATCGACGAATCTTTCGTGCGTCCCTTCAATCTAGATGAGATATGTGCAACGATCGCACGCCGCGCTTCCTACGAAGAGCGGCTGTTTCTCGTAAGCTTGAACTACCAGGTTGCGGTCTCCGACGGCGCTCTGAACACGACAGAGGAGACTTTTATCGAGCAGTCTTCCCGTCTTCTATGCATAGAGCGCTACGATTACATGATGATCAGGCAGAAGTTCGCTTCCGGTAACGGTAAGGGCCCCGCCCGTTTCCGGGAGAACGTCGATCCGTACGCCGTATTGGGCGTTCCTCCGGAATGCGGGGATGACGAGGTGGTCAGGGCGTTCAGGACCCTCGCCTCTAAATATCACCCGGATAAGGTTTCGCACCTCGGGAAAGAGTTCATCGAGCTCGCTACGAGGAAATTTACGCATATTCAGCAGGCATATGACAGGATCAGGCTTGAGAGAGGGTTATTGTAACTCCTGCTACAATTTGAAATTATAGCAGGAGTTACAATAAATACAGTAGCTACGCTACTGCGGATTCGGCAGCCGGTGCGACAGGAAAAGCAACAGCTTAACACTACTGTAAATCCAGAAGCGCCGCTACTGCGGTAATAACCGGCACAGGTACAGCGTCAGGATCTCACGGCTCCGGTAGAAGGGTGGAGGTACGCACGGTATGACCATGAAACTTGAGTTCGGTGACATCAACAACCCGACAGGGAATGCGATCATTTACTGGCGTATAAAAAAGAAGAGCAAAATATTCAAGAACGCGAAGATACTAGCCTCCAACTTCGTCATTTCCGCGCTGCAGATGAAAGACGAAACCCTCGTGGTCAACTTCCCGCCCGTTCTTGTCGACAGCTACGAGGACCTGCTCGGTATCGCGGAGTCGAACAACATCGACATCATCAAGGGAGAAGACGTGGACCTCCCGGACGACATCGAGGACTTCAACGATTTTTACAAGGGGCAGATAGAACAGCACAACGACCTCATACAGGACTACCTCGTCGCCTACAAGGAAAAGAAGAACCCGGCGGAATCGGAAAAGACCGTTCCTCATCTCATCAACCTCGCATCCGAAACGATGGACAGCGTGAGAAAGCTCGTGCGGATCAGGGGAAGCCACGACGTCATCAGGATAAAGCTCAAGCTGCTCGAAGACCTGCACGACGACCTCAATGAAAAGATGGCGGGATACGACCTGAAAAATATCATTCATCTCATCGAAAAGCCCGGCACGGAGGTCGACAGGCTCGTCGATCTGTACAAGCGCAAGTTCTATGCGGTGTTCTTAGAAAACTACGAGCAGGCGAACAGGCTCAAGGCCGAGATCCACAGGATAGAAAGAAAACTCATCTTCTGACACATGCCGGCCTGTATTGGGCCTCGGATCCACCGGCGCCCGGTCGATCGTATACGGCGATCCTTTCCGATACCCCGCTTCACGCGTTATGCCTTCAAGACGGACGGTATAAACCCGGAAACCGTCTATTTTCCGTTAAAAAACGTCGCATCATATCGATGAACATAAAACCTTGTTTCGAGTATCGACGTGCGACGATTATTTATACGGCGTCATGTCCGCGAACGAAACGCTCACCGTATCCGTATTGATTGCGGTAAATAGAAATCTGTAAAGACAAAAGCGTTTCCATGCGTATATCAAATCGGGAATAAAATCCGCGAATACTTTATATAAGCCGTCTTTTACCGAATGGGCGGTCTCCAGTTTGCGAACCGGTTATTTCCACTATCGTATATTTGTTATTAATTTCCAGTTCGTGAGCTCGAAGATCATCGTAATTTATTATTTCCAATTTTAGTAAACCGCAGCAAATTCGCATTCGGGACGAACGGGCAACTCAGCATATCTTCTTAACATGTTTCCCTTGCCAGTTCGTTAAGACGAATGCGAAGATCGCAGTATTTT
>JAFGTF010000122.1 GCA_016934265.1 Spirochaetota bacterium | reverse complement strand
TCGTGTTTCTGATGACGATCCCCATCTAAACGTAGTACACCCACCTTAAAAAGAATATTTGTTCTCGTTTAGATGCAGAAATCTCTCTTGTAATTAATAATGTTCCCCATCTCATGCCCGTTTCGGATTGTTTCGGCGGATTTCGCCACTGTTTTTCAGGCGCCCATTTCCAGTATCGTCCGGTCCACCTCTCGGCGAAAATTTTCGCTGAACGAGCCCGATTTCAGGTTTTCGAGCCTCACACGGAGCTTTTCTTTATCATCGGCAACACCCCCCGATTTCTCTATAGCTTTCAAAATTTTATTGTACTCCACCCAATCTGCCTCAAGGGTCTTTCTGATGTATCGTTCCGCGATGTACCAGACGGTATCGCCGTCGACTACTTCGTATACGGTGCCGTCGGGAAGGGTGAAAGTATTGCCGGGATAGATCCAGTCGGGGTCTTTTCCGAGTTCAGGCAAGGTATCGAGCTCCCTGAACCCGTTTTCCCGCGCGATGCGGTTCGTTAACAGGTAGATGTCGAGGATCGTTATCCGGATAAGGTTCGGCGGTGTCGGTTCCGTGAGCACAAAAGCCTCGGTGCCCTCCGCCTCCTCTCCACCGGCCGTGGAAACGGCGGTTTCCACCGTCGTCTGTGTCTCGTCACCCGTCCTTTTCGGTATGACCAAAAAGACGACGATCAGTATCGCCGCGAGAACGACGGCGGCGGCGATGATGATGCCTTTGCGCTTCCCGTCCTTTTTCCCGCCGGACGGCCGGGCGCCCGTTTGTGCTTTTATCTCCATGCGGCCAGAAGGGACGCCGCCTGCAGCTTCCAAATCCCCGGCCGCTTCCCCTTTCTCTTCGGGAGGCGGGGGAGGGGGAGGCGGCAGCTCGAGCTCTTCCATGAGGGCGCTCAGAAGCGCGAGCTCCTCGTCGTATTTTTCGAGAGCCTTCTCCCCGATTTCCGCCATCGACCGTCTCGCATCGGCGGAGAGCGTATATTCGTCTTTCGTGACCGTGTCTTTGGTCAGAAGATACAACGGCACCACCGACTCATCGGAGATAAAAAGCCGGCACACAAGCGGAAACGGCTCCGCCACCCTATCGAACGAACCCGTCCTCTTAATAATTCGCGCCTTTAGCGAATCAAGCGCACCGCACACATCAGGGTTGTTCGCTTTTTTGTCCTTCAGCATGCCGCATATTTCGCAGGCGTTGCTGAGAATGAAGAATACCCCGGGGCTAGGGTTCCTGCCGATCTGCTTGAGCCCTTTTTTCGCGTGTGAAAGGCTTGCGGCAAACCGTGTATCATGCTCGATATCGGTGAAAAACTTTTCGAGCTGCTTGACCGCTATAAGCTCGCTCTGCGAGAGAAGATTGGAGAAAAAGTCGAAAAGGGAGGAGAAATACGATTCGGTAATACCGCTTTTAAAGGGGGCGGCCCGTTCGAATACATACGGGACGCCGTCCGCTATCTTTTTACAGCACGCACTATAGGTGAAAATATTTCTTGAGGGGTCGATGAGAAAAACCCCCTCTTCGGTTTTCCGGTCCGCGGCCGAGATCGCGAGGGTAAAACCTAAAGCCTTGCAGGCGAGCATCAGCGTTCCGTCGGCGGTGCCGATGGAGAATTCGTACAGGCTCTGTTTCGTTTTTTTCCTGAGGTCCGTGAGCCGGGAAAAGAGTTGCGTACCGAAGAGATCGAGCGCGCTTTGAAGAAGGCCTGGGTTGTTCGTGAGAATCGAGACCTCTTGCTTCCTGTACTGCTTTCGTTTAAAGAGTTCTATCACCGCAGGTGACGCGTCTTCGGTCACCAGCCCGGAAACGAGATCAGGGTCGATGCCGTATCGTATCAGTGTCGCAAAATAGTCGTCGGGAAGCCCCACGGCGATGATCTTCTCTCGGTTGAAGACGAGCGTGTTTCCCTCTACGATACAGAAACCGGGCTGTTTGAATTCGGCGTTCCGGTACCGGAGGCCGTCTTTGGAGTGCTGGTCGGATAGCATCCTGGTACGCTCGACGAAATGGCGGTCTCTCTTTTCGGAGCTTTTCAGGTCGAAGACCAGCTTTTTTTTTAACGAAAGCCGCATGTTGCCGTCATCGAAGAATGATACGAGGGCTCCCCCCTCGCTCACCGCGCCGTTTTGATACCGGGTAATCTTGTCCGTTTCGGGAGCACAGTTTTTAAGGAATTCCAGAAAACGCTCCACAGTCTGCTTCGTACCGACGTAGCGGTTTTCCTTTGGTATCCGCCTGTTGATGTTCCCCGGTTCCAGGGCGGGGTTCCCCGTATATGAATCGGTTATTACGATGTTGTAGACATGGGAAATTATCTTCTCGGTCAGTCTCTTCGAGTTGCCTATACGGAGGAATGGTTTGTAGTCCTCTCTGTCCGCCCCGAGGTACACGATATAGCACTCGTTATCGATCTGAAACACGCGTTTGTCGACACTCATCTGTTTTTTTCCATTTTGGTTCTCCTGTCAGCCTGTTTATATTATAGACATACGCAGATAAATTGCAACGAATTGTTTTCTTGATAAGGCTCATGCAGAAAATACCGATACTGGTTTTCGATGAGGCTCCACCCGAAGGTTTTCTCGGCATGGAGACTTTACGCGGTGCGGCGGGAAGCGAACGGGGGAATCGTGGGAACGGCGGCGGTAACAGGCAGGGAGAGTCCGCGGGATCGTCGCTTCTTTCCGAGCTTCCGATCTGGGTGAACTTCAGGGTGAAAGACCTTCTATCGCGGTTCTATCCCCACAGGACAGCCGCCACGCTCCTGCCGTTTCGGACGAGAGGATCTACGGACGGCCTTATAACGTTTTTAAAAAAAGAGGAAACGGCCGAGAGGATTGTCGTGGGCCGCACGGGAAACCTCACCCTGCTGGACTGGAAAAAACTACTCGGAGCGGTCAGAGGGTCCAGGAGCCTTCTCAAGCTCCAGGTGGGGAAGACCCCCTCCGACCTCTATGTCGTCGGTAAAAAAGAGCTTCTTCTTGCCGCGGACTCATGGGAGACCGACAGGCCGGACGCCGCATGCGATTTTCTGAGCTGGCTCTTCGACCGCTATCTCTTTCACAACTTCGAAAAAATACAAAAGATCGACGGATTTTCGCTTTTATTGCGCAATTCTTACGAATATCACACGGAAAACATACGGATAGCGGGTTCGTTAGGATCGAAGGGGTATTGCGGCCTGTACCGGCAGCTCGCTTCGGATACCCTGGCGGGTACCACAGTTACGGAGACGGGCGAGGTCTTCAAAAGTGTGCTCGGCGCGGGCGTGAAAGTGTCGGGTGCGGTCGTCGGATCGGTCCTTTTCAGCGGCGTAACTGTCGAACGGCACGCACTGGTTAAAAATTCGGTAGTGCTCCCTCAGAACACGGTGGGCATGGGAACGACCCTTGAGAATACATTGGTGCTCGAAGGAAACAGGCGGATTATCGGGAAAGGGTCCGTGATAGGCGGCGGGCGCGAGACGGAAAACCCGAGGTACCGGGATATACTCAAGCACGGTCTTACCGTCATCGGGACCGGCGTCGGCATACCTCCCGGATCCAGGATCGGCGCAGGCTGCCTCGTGGCGGGCGCGGGAGGGGAGTACGAAACAGCTATCGAGCTCGACGACGGGTGTGTGTTCATAAATTAACGGCGGTGGTGTTCGGTAATCGTGTGTGCAAAGCGGCCGTACGCGCACGGTAGCCGTTCGCCTGTCAGCCTTCCAGCCGGTCTATAAGCCAGCGTATCTGCTTAATGAACTCACGATACAGGGACGAATCGAGAGACTGATTCCCGTCGCTCATCGCCGATTCGGGCTGGAAGTGCACCTCGACCATCACTCCGTCCGCTCCCGCGACGAGAGCGGCCTTGGTCATGGGAAGCACGAGGTTCCTGTTTCCGGTGCCGTGAGACGGGTCGACGAACACCGGGAGGTGGCTTTTTTCCTTCAAAAGCGGTACGCAGGAGAGGTCGAGCGTGTTGCGGGTGGAGGTCTCGAACGTCCTGATCCCTCTCTCGCAGAGGATGACATGATCGTTTCCCTGGCTCAGGATATACTCGGCGGAGAGAAGAAACTCCTCCACCGTAGCGGACATACCCCGCTTCAGGAGCACCGGCTTGGCGGACTTTCCGATCTCCTTCAGAAGGGTGAAGTTCTGCATGTTTCTGGCGCCGACCTGCAGTATATCGACATAACGGGCGACGAGCTCCACGTCGGCGGGAGATATTACCTCGGATATGATGTACAGGCCGTACGCATGCCGCGCCTCCTGAAGGAGTTTCAAACCCTCCTCTTCCAGGCCCTGAAAGCTGTAGGGGGAGGTCCTCGGCTTGAATGCGCCCCCCCTGAGTATCATGACCCCCGATTCCTTGATGAGGTTGGCGGTCTTGAAAAGCTGTTTCCTCCCCTCGACTGAGCAGGGGCCTGCGATTATGGTGAAATCGCCTCCCCCGATATTCACCGTGCCTATGCGTTCGTCGTTCAGCGTGCACACCGTGCGCGAACCTTTCCGCTCCAAGCTGTACAGCGGAAGGTGTGATTTGTCGTTCATCGAACCGAGGGTCGGAAGGGCGTGCCGTTTCGATCCCTTCCATGCGGGGTAACTCCCCAGCACTTTCAGGAAGTTCGTTCTCTCTTGAAGCTCTTCGAGAGCCTCGCTTACAGACGGGTCATTTCTATGGCCGTCGAAGTCGAGGTAGAAGTAGTACCGCCACGTTTCTATCTTGTGCGGGCGCGATTCGAGCTTCGTAAGGTTGATGCCGTAATCGTTGAAGACCTTCAGCACGTCGAACAGCGCGCCCGGATGGTGGAGGGTTGTAAATACGATGGATGTCTTGGAGGCTTTCTGATCCGAGGGCCCCTCCTCTTTTGCGGTGATGATGAACCTCGTCTGGTTTTTCGGATAGTCCTCGAGACGTTCGGCGATTATTTCAAGGTCGTAGAGCTTCGCCGCGAGTCTGCTCGCGATCGCCGCGCTCTTTTGGGCCTTTTCTTTCGATATCTTCAGCGCGCTTCCGGCCGTGTCGTATATGGGGATGATCTCACACCCCGCGAGGTTTTCGATAAAGCTCGAGCATTGCGACAGTGCGGCGGGGTGAGAGTAGATTCTCTCTATACTGCCAACGTCGACCTTACCGAGAGCGAGAAGGCAGTGAGATATCGGAGTGATTACTTCGCCCGTTATGAGAAGGCGTGATTCGAGCAACGCGTCGTACGTGGTGGAAATGCTGCCGATAAGGGAGTTTTCGATGGGCAGCAGGCCGTAATCGGCTTCCTCCTGCTCGACCGACGCGATGACCTCGCCGGCGGTTTTTTTCGGGATGAAGACCGCTGCGTTGCCCCAGTAGTTGATACCGGCCTCATGGCTGAACGAACCCTCCTCTCCCTGGATCGCAACTTTAGGAAGAATATCCATACGGTCCTCCACTGATGCTTCTGTTTTATTCAATATAACACCGTTGTGATGAAGAACAAAACGCTGTCAGCGGTTTCAGTTGCCGAAACAGGTTTTATTCCCTAATGTTACATGGTATACCGTGTGTTGAAAAGAGAGTGTCCGGGATGGGAAAAACACGGAAGGCGCTCATCGTCGTCGATATGCTGAACGATTTTATCGATGAGAACGGTCCTCTTTTCTGCGGGAAAGAAGCCAGGGCGATAGTCCCCTTCATAGGTGCGCTGATTGACGAATACCGGCGTGAAGGAGGTCTCGTCGTCTATCTCTGCGACAGCCACCGTAAAGACGACAGGGAGTTCGACCGGTTTCCTCCCCACTGCGTGACGGGAACGCGCGGTGCGGAGGTGATTCCCGAGCTCGCTCCTTCGGCAGGAGACACCGTCATAAGAAAGAGCAGGTATTCCGGTTTCTACGGCACAGACCTGGAGGAAGTACTCGAAAAAAACGGTGTCTTGGAGGTCGGTGTCGTCGGGGTCTGCACTTCGATCTGTGTCATGGACACCGTCGGCGGGCTCGCAAACAGGGATTACGGGATCACGGTGTATGAAGGTGGGGTGGCCGATTTCGACCCCGAATCGGCTCGCTGTGCCATGGCAAGGATGCGCAGGGTTTACGGCGTTAGGGTTGTCGCCTCGTGAATGTATACCGCCCTGCGAAAAACGGATCGATACCCATTTTTCATTCAAGAGGTGGACCGGTACCATGCGCCGAATGCGGTCCTTCACGCTGGTCGAGGTGCTCATAACACTAGTAATTCTGTCCATTGCCCTGCTCGCTATCTTCCGTGGAAATATTTTCAACCTTCGATCCGCCAAGATATCGAGCGACCTCACAACCGCGGTCATCGCCGCCGAGTCGCTTCTCAAAGAGGAGATCACAAAAGGATTTCCGGAGTCGGGGACCGTTGAGGGTGAATTCTCCGACGGCCTCTTCGAAGGGCTCGAATATGAGAAACGGGTGGAGGCCATGGAGCTTCCCTTTGCGGCGGACCTCAAGCTCGTTACCGTGGAGGTCACGTGGGGAGGAGGCAGGTCCTACACGCTTCAGACGGTGCTTACCAGGTGAAACGGCGGGGACTATACATGAAGAAGAGCAGAGGGTTCACGATAATAGAGCTCCTTATCGCTCTCAGCATACTGTCCGTCATTGCAGCGGCCGCGGTTGCGAGTTTCTCCTCGGTGAACCGTATCGTGGATCTGCAGAAGAAGAACGACGAGACGGTGCGTGACATGCGGGGGTTCGTGGAGCGGCTGGACACAGAGATCGGCGGGGCGGTCTACATAGAGCGGGACAAAAGCACGCTTTTTTTCTCGCAGCGGAAGGATACGGCGACAGGGAGCACGAACGGGCTTTTTTTCACGACAATTGTGCCCCAGGAATACCTCGAGCTGGGTACGAGAGGGGAGATCGTCGCGATCCAGTATATCGTCGAGCAGAATGAATCGGCCTCAGGACTCCTCCTCTTGAAGAAGCGAACCCTTTATAATCCTATCGGCCGAGACTTCAGAGGCTCGACCGCGGGGGAGAGAGCCCTTCCGGAGCCGGCGTCTTTTTCCTACTCCGGGGGAGGTGTCAGCGAGTATATCGTACGGGAGGATTTCAGCGTTTTCCAGCTTCGCTTCTACGGCGGCGGTAAGTGGCATGAAAGCTGGGATTCCGAGAAGATGAACGGCCTGCCCGACAGTGTGGAGCTCATCTTCTCGCTGGGCGACAGGAAGTACAGAGAGATATTCAATGTCTTCATTTCGGAGTCGTAAAAAAAGATTTTTTGCCTTTGCGCTAGTCACGGTGATGGTCTTCGTCCTGCTTCTCTCCCTCGTTGCGCTCGAATTCTCGAAGCGGACCGGAATAAGCCTGAAGCTGGCCGTAAACTTCGCCGATAAGAAACAGGCGCAGTACTACGCCTTCGGCGGATACCAGGCGGCGCTTGCGCTTTTGCGGGGCGACTCGAACGATTACGACGGGCCGAAGGACGTGTGGTACGGCCCCCTCCCGCCGATACCGTTCGACAGGGGGTACATAGTCGTCAGTATAGAGGACGAGAAAGCGAAGTTCAACGTTAAGGATCTCGTCGTCTCCCAGGCAGATGAGTGGGTGGTCCAGGAGAGACGCAGGTCCATGCTGCGGCGGCTGTTCGATGAGCTCGAGCTCGATACGGCCATTGTCGATACAATCGTGGACTGGGAGGACACGAACGACCTGCCCGAGGCGGCAGGAGTAGAGAGTGCTTTTTACGAGAGCCTCCTGCCCCCGTATACGGCGAGGAACGAACCGGTGGCGACGACAGGCGAGCTTTTACTCGTAAAAGGCATCGATCGGAAAAAATTCTTTCTTCCTCCTTCCGCGAGAGGGTACGGGGAGATCGAGGAGATCGGTCCCTTGAGCGAGTACCTTACTGTATACGGGGACGGAAGTATAAACGTCAATACCGCAGATCTGCCGGTTCTTCTGTCGCTCTCATTGGATATGGACGAATATATCGCCCGGGATATTATCGAGTACCGCAAAGACCATCCGTTCCATGAAAAGGCCGATCTGAAAAATGTTGAATCGGTGACCGATCTCTTATATGATGAGATATCGTCGATCATTGACGTGGAAAGCAATATATTCAGGATAACGGCTGAAGGTATTTCGAACGAGATCGTCAGCAGGATAAGCGCGGTCGTTATGAGGCAGGGTGAGGGGTTCAAGGTTGTCTACTTTAACAGATCTCTTTAACATCAGAATCGGATTTTCCAAGAAAGTCGTGGTAATGGAGAAGCTGTATCGCGGTATCCAGCTCTGGTCCGTCGAGAGCAGGCTTCCGATCAGGGATGCGGCCGCAGTGCGGTATGCCTCTTCTCAGAATCCCGAAACGCTGCTGGAAACCGAGAGCGTCACCAAGGAGGACGTCTACTATATCCTCCCGCCGAGCGAGTATTACAGGAACACGCTGCGCTTTCCGTTTTCCGAGCAGCAGAAGATCGAGGCGGTGATAAAATACGAAGTGGACGATTACCTGCCGGTCGGGGCGGCCGATTGCTGTACGGATTTCTACGGTTTCGAGGGCTGGGCGTCGCGATCGAAGAAAGAGGTAATGGCATTCAGCGTGGAGAAGGAAAAACTGCGGCGCATGCTCGGCGGGTTCGGTCGGTACGCAGAGAATGTGAAAGCGGTCGTCCCGCTGGACATCGCGCTGTTTCACGCGGTCCGGCCGGTCGTTGAAACGGACCGGTTCGTATTCCTTGATATCCAGGACGATGCCGCGTATGTCTGTCTGATACGGGGAGGCGTTTTGAAAAGCGCCGGCTTTTACACAAACCGGGACCCGTCCCGGTACGAAACCGCTATCAGGTCAGGGCTTTTAGTCCTCACGAGGGACCTGACCGACGCGACCGCCTATGTAAACGTGAGACGGTCGACCGGTGACGAATTCCGGGAGCTGTCGCTTAAGGTTCTCGAGGGAATCGGCGTTTCGTACCGGAACATCTCGTGGAACGGCCATGATATAATGACACAGGAGCGGGCGGACGCCTCCTTGGAGGACACCGTTGCGATGGGCGGGCTGCTCTCGTCTCTCAACCAGGCCGGAGTGAGGGGGACAAATCTCCTGAAAGAGGAGTTCAGACCCAAGTTGAAGGGGTATGTGAGCATCAAGGAGTTCATTATTCTCGGGGTCCTGCTTCTCGTTCTCCTGGCGTTTTCGACGGCCAATATTGTTTCCGAGCTGAGATTCAATAAGAGCCGGGCGGCCTTGCTGAACCGGACCCTCGACGAGATAAGCGTCCGGTACTTTAAAAAGTCGGGAGTGGACTCGGAGGAGACCAAACGCCTTCTCGGCGACGTGCAGAGCAGGATCAGGACGATCCAGGGTGCGACCGACAGGCGCTTCAGCTGTACCCAGCTCTTCAAGGAGTTTACCTCCACACTGCCGCTCGACGTCGATATCGAGTATACGGATATCATCGTCGAGAGAGACCACATAAAATTTTACGGGAAAACGAAGACATTTTCCGATATAGACCGGATTCAGGAGTCGCTTTCGATGTCGGACTATTTTACCGCGGTCGAGGTTTCCAATACCGGGACTACGGGCAGCAGCGAAGGATTCGCCGTTACTTTCGTCTTCGATATAGACGTATCGGAGGAGTAGGAGTGCAGGTGAAACAGGTTTTCAAGAACGTTTCGAACCGCGAGAAGATCCTGATCTTCACGGCGATTTTCGCTCTCGTGGTCTTTATCGTATATCAGTTCGTATTCGTTCCGCTGATCGGCGCACGCGACCAGTACGCGCTGGAGTACGGAAACCTGCAGGGCCGAGTAGAAGGAATGGAAAGTGTGGCGAGGCGTTATGCGGAAGAGAGCGCGTATCTCGAGGGGCTTGTGAAAAGCTTCGAGAAAAAGAAGAGCGTCTCCGTCCTCACATTCCTTGAGAACGCCGCCGAAAAAGCGGGGATACGGGACAATATAGAATATATCAAGCCCAAGGGGAACGAGACCAAAAACGGCATTACCAGGATGGTGGTCGAGCTGAAGGTGGATGCGGTATCAATCGTGGACCTCGTGCGGTTTTTGTACAGGATAGAGGAGGACAGGCAAGGGCTCGTGGTGAGCTACCTCCGAATAAAGCCGTACTTCAAGGACAGGTCTAAATCCGACGTGATCTTCCGGATAGCGGACGTCACACTCGAATAGAATACGGAAGGCCTTACTCTTCCTCGGACGAATCGTGTGCCTCTTCCGCTTCCTCCGTTATCGATTCCTTGATAATCTGGCCGATTTCCCATATGTCGTCGACGACCGTAACCCCGGCGTCGCGGAGAAGCCGTTCCTTTTCTATTGCAATCTCGGGATTCTTCTCCTTGTCGAAGAGGTAGGCGATGACCGGCTTTGGGTATTTCGAGTCCTTGATATACCGCGCCATGTCCTCTTCCAGTCTTCCTTTCGTCTCTCCGCCGATTACCACGACTTCGGTATTTTCATCCTCACCGAACTCCTCCAGGATCTCTTCGTACCCTGTGCCGATTATGTCCTCACCGCCGAGGCTTATCACGGCGCTCTCTCCGATCTCCTCCTTGAAGAGGCTCTGGCATATGCGCTTCTCGTAGCCTGCGGTTTTGGTAATGACTCCGATCTCGCCTTTCAGGATATACTCGTTCGAGATGATGCCGGCCCTCGTCTCGCCCGGAACTAGTATACCGGCGGATCCCGGGCCGAGTATCGTTATGCCCCTCTCACGGGCGTGCGCCTTCAGTTTGATCGTCTCCGTAACGGGTATATTGGGAGTGATTATTATGAGGGGAATGCCCTCGTCGATTGCTTCGGAGACCGCGCTGAATACGGCGTTTCTCGGGACGAAAACCACCGATACATCGATGTCATGCCGTTTGATCGCTTCGCTTACCTTGTCGTATACGGATACTCCCATAACTTCCTGGCCGTATCTGCCGGGGCTCACCCCCGCAACGATCTCCGCCTTGTTTTCGAGCATGAGATTCGTGTTCAATCTTCCATCGGTTGTCGTGATCCCCTGGATGAGGATTCTCGTCGCCCTTTTCAGCAATACTGGCATCGCTTCCCCCGTAGCGGTCGTTAGCCGTCAGCGTAAATATCTACAAAACGCTCCCTGCCATACCGTCTTTCGCTTCATGATAGCGGTCGGATTATCGTCTTTGCCTTCGAGGGTGTCCCGTTCAGACGCCCTAAAAGACACCTATGCGGAAAATCAAGAAGGCAGCGGTTCAGCCCCCCTTTTTCTCGGGAGCCGTAACACGACTTTTTGTAGACTCAAAAATATTATAAAATTAAATTCCCAAAAGATCAATTACTTTCTCGTCACGGGTGGGGGTGTTCGTGGCTTCGAATACTGGATCGTTCTCCGGCTTTCTCGGTCTAACGGGCTATCTATGCCCCTATACCGTTATTGAGATCATACACGCGGCGGGTTTCGTTCCCGTCAGGGTTTTCGTTCCGAATACGTCCAGGGAGCTTGCAGATGCATACCTTCCTCCTAATTTCTGTCCGTACCTCCGTCATGTGGTCGACCTCGGGGTACGGAAAGAATTGACCCGGTACGACAGCATCGTCGTTTCGCATACCTGTGACGGCGCGCGGAGGACGCGGGACGTGCTCGATGCGTACGGACCGGGAACGGGCCTCTTTTTTTTAGATCTTCCGAAGAGGGACGATCGTGATGCCGTCACTTACTTCGCATCGCAGCTTGCGAGGATGGTACGGTTTTTCGAACAGCGGTCCGGACACAGGATCACGGAAAAACGGCTGCGGGAGGCCGTCACGCTCTATGAGGAGAACAGGAGACTGCTCGGGCGTATCTACACGCTCAGGGAGTCGTATCCCGCCCTTCTGAGCGGGAAACAGACGGCCGAGCTTCTCGATTTCAACGTGTCCGTTCCTGTAAGTGAGGCGAACGAAAGGCTCCGTCAGACCGCCGTTCGTATGGAGAGGGAGGGCCGCGATGCCGGGAACGAACGTCAGGGGAAGCGGGTGTTCGTGACGGGGAACCTGCTCGATTTCGAAAGCTATCTCGCCGAGATAGAGGAGGCGGGCGGGGTGATCGCAGGCGACGATTTCTGTTTCGGCGGCAGGTATTATCCGGGAAGCATTGATCGTGACGGCGATTCCCTCCTCGCGCTTGCCGCGCGGTATCTCTCGCGCGTGCCGTGCGGGAGGATGGAGCGGTACGCCGAGCGGTTCGACCGCCTCGTCGAAGCGGTGGAGCGTACGGGCGCGCGCGGTGTCGTCTATCTCGGTTTGAAGTTCTGCGACAACTTCCTTACCGATTACCCGCTCTTAAAGAGAAGGCTCGATGAAAAGGGCGTACCCTCGCTCTTCTGTGAGTGCGAGTTCTATCCTGCGGGCACGGGCCAGCTCCGCACGAGGGTGGAGGCGTTCATCGAAATGCTGGACTGACGTGCCGGCCGGTTGTAAAGTGGAACAAATGCAGAAACGGCGGTTTCTATGCCGTACGGCATGAGGATTGTTATGGGCATGAAGGAACACTTTCTCGGCCTCTTGACGGAGGACCCGAACCCGAAGAGGATCAGACGCGGTATTTCGCTCGCGCTCCTTAAGGCTTTTCTCACGCCGAAGGGGGGATTCTCGCTCGGGGCGGACAAACGGTATACGCTGTTCCTCTACGATCATGCCAGGCGGTTCTTCGGAGGGAAGCGGGGTGTTCTGACGAGCCTTTTCGCACCGACCGAGCTTGTATACGCCTTCGGTCTCGTTCCGTTCTCGCTCGAGATGTTCGCAGGGCTTGCCGCGGCGATAGGCATCGCGCCCGCGATGCTTGCTAGAGCGGACAGTCTTTGGATATCGACTGATCTCTGCTCCTTCCATCGCGCCTACATGGGGCTTGCGGACGCAGGGCTTATTCCGACGCCCCGTTTCCTGCTCGCGACGTCTCACACCTGCGACGGGACGTTCAAGTCCTTTTCTTTGGTCTCTCATCGCCTCGAAAGTCCGCTGCTGTTTTTAGACTCGCCGTATGAGGACACGGAGGAGGGCGTTCGGTACCTTGCAGGCCAGCTTCTGCGGACAAAGGAGCGCATAGAGGAGATTGCCGGAAGGAAACTGCGTACGGACGACCTTGAAAAAACTTTTTCATATTCCAACGGCGCCCGGGATGTCTTCGAGCGTATCGGTGAGGCGAGAAAGGCGTCTTTGCCGGTAGCGTACGGGGACGACTTCATGAAGCTCATCCTCGCATGGGGGAACCTGTTCGGCAATCCGAAAGGGGAGAAAATATTCTCCGGCTACCTCGACGAGATCGAAAAAAGAAGGGCTGCGGGTGAATTCGTGCCCCGCGCGAAACGAAGGATACTCTGGCTCCACCTGAAACCGTACTTCGAAAACGACCTCGTACGGTATGTGGAAAAGGAGCACGATGCGGTGGTCGTATTCGAGGAGATCAACCAGGTCTACTGGGAACCACTCGATATACGCGCCCCCTATGAGAGTCTCGCGCGGCGTCTATTGAGCAACTACTGGGTGGGACCCCTGCGCCGCCGTATCGAGAAGATCAACCGAATGATAGATGAATACGGGGTGGACGGAGTGATCCACTTCGCGCACTGGGGGTGCAGGCAGAGCAACGGGGCGGTCAGGCTTTTAAAGGATGCAGTCTTGAAAAAAGGGATTCCCTTTCTCAATATCGATGCGGATTGTATCGAGGAGAAAAACCTCGCGGACGGACAGATGAAGACGAGGATCGACGGGTTCATGGAGCTTTTAGGATGACTAAGTTCACAGGAGAAAAACATGCTTACCGCAGGGCTTGATATCGGTTCGGTTTCCACGGAGATGGTAATCCTGAAAGACGGCGAGGTGATCTGTACCCATATTATACCGACTGGGAGCAACTCGAAGCGCGCGGCGGAGGAAGTCTTCGAGAAAACGTGCAAAAAGGCGTCTTTAAAACGGTCCTCGTTCGATTTCATCGTGACAACGGGATACGGGAGGAAGGCGGTGGTCAACGGCTCGAAAAACGGGGATATGAAAATAGGCGACAAGGCGGTGACAGAGCTGAGCTGTCATGCACGGGGCGCGTATGAGCTAGATAACGAAATCCGCACCGTCATCGATATCGGAGGCCAGGACAGCAAGGTTATCAAGGTGGGGCCGGGCGGAAAGGGTCTCGATTTCGTCATGAACGACAAGTGCGCAGCGGGAACGGGGAAGTTTTTGGAGGTGATGGCCCGGACGCTCGATGTGACGGTCGAACAGATGGGGGAAATAGCCCTCTCTGCGGACACGACGGCGGCGATATCCAGCATGTGCACGGTATTCGCGGAATCGGAGGTCGTTTCCCTCATTGCGGAGGGATGCCCGAAGGAATCGATCATCAGTGGCCTCATGGACGCCGTCGCCGCCAGGGTGTGCGGCATGGCGCACCGGGTGGGTCTCGAGCGGAAGGTGATGCTCACCGGCGGCGTCGCCAAGAACAAAGGCGTGGTAAATGCGATGAAGAAAAAGATCAAGATGGACATAGAAGTGAGCGGCGACCCGCAGATAGTAGGCGCGCTCGGCGCGGCGTTCATCGCGCGGGACGAGGCGGTGAAAACTCGCTAAAAGTTTGAAAATTTCACTAACCGTTTCATCGCGAGACCGAAAACACCTCGGTCATTGCGAACGTGGGGACTCCGCAGGAGCCGAACTCCTTTGGAAAAGGACCGCTTCGGAGTCTTCACGTGAAGCAATCTGTATCCCCGCCGGTACGCACATAGACTGTTTCGGACTAACGTTCTTAGCAATGCCTTTTGGAACAACCCGCCTATACAAATCATAAAATGGTGTTGGTCAATGTATGAAAAGACGCGGTCCGCATTTAATGAAAACGAGCAGCCTATAACGGAAGACCAGACCACATTTGCCTGCCTCCGTCTTAATACGGGCAATAACCGTGTATATACGGGTACGGGTCAGGGCTTGTAGTTAACGAGCCCGAGCGTCTCCCTGTCCCCGTCGATCTCAACTATTGACACCGAAGCGTTTTCGATCTTAAAGGGGCTTTTTACCGTATCGACGTCCCCGATTACGCTCAGCATGAGAAAGACGATAGGCGTGTAGTGTGAGACGACTACTGCGGTTCGCCACCCTTCCCGCACAAGCAGCTTTGACTTGAAAGAGAGAGCCCTCTTTTTCACATCCTGTACGCATTCGCCGCCTGGAAAGCTGAAATGGAACGGGTCGCCTTCATACTCTTCCCAGCCGGGTTCCAGGCGTATATCCGCCATCTTTTTCCCTTCCCAGCGCCCGAAGTCGGCTTCCATGAGCGCACCGTTCACCTCGATAGAGGCGCGGACACGGTCGGCGATGCAATTCGCGGTGGCTCGCGCGCGGGAGAGGGGGCTTGAAATGATGAGGTCTATGCTTCGGCCGAATTTTCGCGTTATAAACCGGGCGGCGCGCTTCGCCTCAGTTCTGCCGTTTCGGGTGAGTGGGGCGTCCCCCTGGCCCGTTATGGTTCTGTTCCGGTTCGAAACACTTTCGCCGTGCCGTACGAGTATGATCTTCCTTGTCTGCATCCGAGTCTCCGCGGCTTCGCCGCCTTGCCGCCGCTTTTTTGATTTTCAGGAAGTTTGATTCTTCTCCAAATCGGTCGATACTGACAAACGAACACAGGAATAACGGGTACCTGTTCACATTTCCCGCGATTCGTCGGTAAGAACGCATGGATATTCGTGTATCATATGCGTCGAGATTCTCTACCATAGGTATATAGCCGTCGTGACGGACAAATGCCGGTAAAGCGCCGCAACTATTTCCTTATTAATCATTAGTACGTTTTATACACAAAGAATTACGCCTGAATTGGAGACGTTCCGAAATTGAAAAAGCGCGGTATTGGTTTTCCGTTCGTATTCCGGACATGCCTGCAGTGACCGCAGGATTCAACAGGTTTCCGCCATCGATCGAAAGAAGCCGCGCCGTATTCAGGAACGGTGCCGGTTTTTCCCTCTTTTCGGGCCTCTTATGAGCATGTAGACGGAACCGGCGAACGAAAGCCCCAGTATCCAGACGCTCACCTTCGGAAGTATGTCCCCGTTTCGAGTATAGAACGTTTCCCTCACCCGTTCTCCGACCTCCCCGACCAGGTACCCCTCCTCTTTTATTGGCAGTATCTTCACGACCTCACCGCGCGGATTGATAATGGCGGTGACCCCGTCGTTCGCCGCCCGGGCGAACCAGATACGGTTTTCGACGGCCCGGAACTTCGTCATGCTGAAATGCTGGAAATGACCGGCTTTTGTTTTTGTCCACATATCGTTCGATATGTTGATGACGAACTCCGCACCGTTCTTCACGAACTCCCGTATGAAGTAGCCGTACGTCCCCTCCCAGCAGATTACCACGCCGAATGGAAGCTTGGGGTTTTCGAATACCGTATGTCCCGTACCGGGGGTGAATCCCGCGCTGTCTGTGAACTTATCCAGGACCCGCTGGAGGAATCCCAGCTTTTTTCCGATGGGGAAGTGCTCCCCGAAAGGGGTGAGCTTGATCTTGTCGTATCTTCCTAGTATCTCGCCGCTTCGGCTCAGGTAATACGCACTGTTGGTCCATATCTCGTTCTTGTCCTTCGACGGGTACACCTCGTCTAGATCGTTTATGATCAGACTGTCTCCTTCGCCCGGGTAGAAGTTATCCGGTGATCCGATGACGAACTCGGTATCCAGCTCGATGACGAGGTCGCGTATCTTCTCATGATAGGAGGTCCCGTGTAGCAGGTTCGGGCGAAGGCTCGTTCGTACGGCGGTCTCCGTCCACACCACGAGGTCGACGCCGTCGTTCTTCTCGATACTTTCTTTCGAGAGGTCGGTGAGACGCTTCAATGTCTTCCATTTTTCACGTTTCCACTCGGCCCTCGGGCTGCTCAGCGCCTGGACGAGGGAGAGCTTCAGCCGCTTTTGCTGCGGGATCTGTTCGGAAAACCTGAACGATCCGTACACAACGGAGATGACTATGAGCGATGCCGCGACGATGGGGGGGACCGCCTTTTTGAAGACGGCCGGTATCCGCTTTTTTTCATCATCGAGAAGCAGGATGACGGAGTCGCAGAGCGCGGCGTTGAAAAACACGACGAGAAACGATACGAGAGGCTCTCCTCCTATATCCGCGATCTGTATGAACCTGAGGAAGTTATGCTGCGAGTAGCCCATGGAGCCGAAGGTGAAGGACAAAAATCCGAAGCTCCTCACGTATTCCACCGCGATCCAGATGAAGGGTGTGATGAAGGCCCTGTAGCGGGGGAATGCACGTGCTGTGAGGTTGATGATGATGAGGGTGATGACGAAGTAGCCGCCGAACAGCAGTGTGGTGAACGCCACACCGATCACCGCGAGGTAGGCGTTCATCCAGAACAGATAGAGGCAGTAGAAGGTGAATCCCGCCAGAATGCCGTATCCGATCGTCTTCGCGACTGTCGTCCGGTATACGACGAAAAAGACCGGAACGAGCGCAATGAAACCGAGAAAGTTCAGGTTGAAGGTGGGGTAGGCGAATAGCAGTAGAAACGCTGTGACGAACGACAGTAACACACCGAGGTACCATTTAGGCTCCTGCATTACTCACCCCCTGTGTCGGAATGATTCCATAATATACTCCGACCCCCGTATGAGCTGCAAGCCTAAAAGGCATTCGCGGGAATACGCGTCCGTCGGATGCGGGTGGGCCGATGGCATCCCCCCTCGGCTTGATAAGGGACGTCTTTTTCAAAGCCGTTTAGTCTTTTTCAAAGCGGTATCGCCTCTTCCAAAAGCCGTTATGATATACGGAAGAGGGACGACGGTTTCATTTCATATGTATGTCCGGCATAAGAGGTCAAAAGTGGAGTCTTCTACTTTCCGATCGTGTTCCCGATCGCTTCGGAAATCTCTTTGACGGTACACGGCTTCGAGAGGATCTTCTCGACCCCGTACGATTTAAGGAGCGCCCGGTTTTTCTCGGACCCGTATCCTGTGATGATGACGATCGGTACCTCTTTGTCAGTTTCCCTTATGAGCTTTACGAGGGAGAGGCCGTCGAGTCTGGGCATTTTCAGATCCGTGACGACCAGATCATATTTGCGACGCTTGAACTCTTCGTATGCCTGCTGTCCGTCCTTCGTGAGGACGGCCTCGTATCCCTTTCGCCCGATGATTTCCTGGATTAAGCCCGCTATGTCTTGATCGTCTTCGGATACGAGCACAGTTTTTTTCATGGCAAGGACCCATTTCTAGCGTGTTGTGTCGTACCATAATTGTAGGACATTCTTATTACGAATTCAAAAGTTTTTACACAATATTTATACTTTTCTTTCAGATAATATTATTATCAATTCGTGTGAGGTGAGGGCCATGAGAGATATCGTGAAGCAGGCGCGGGAAGAGTATCTGGTTTTAGACGGCGCCATGGGTACGGAGCTTATTACGCGGGGAATATCGACCGATCAGCTCCCCGAGGAATGGAATGTTTCTTCTCCGGACTTGGTGCGGGATGTCCACTTCTCCTATCTCGAGGCCGGGGCGCAGATCGTGGAAACGAACACGTTCGGCGGCTCTTCCGTCAAGCTCGGGCTGAAGGGCAAGGAACGGATGATGGAGGATTTGAACGCCCGGGGGGCCGGGCTCGCGGTCGAGGCGCGCCGGCTGTTCGAGGATCAAAACCCGGATGCCGGGATCAGGTACGTGGCGGGGTCTATAGGCCCGCTCGGCCGGATGCTTGGGATGGATTTAACAAAGGATGATGCGTTGAGCGCCTTTTCGTCGCAGGGAGAGGTGCTCGCGGCGAACGGCGTCGATCTTTTTATAGTCGAAACGATGATGGACCTGAACGAGGCGGCGGCCGCGCTGAAGGCGCTGAAAAAGGAATCGGGGCTTCCGGTGTTCGTGTCACTCGTATTCAACCGCACTAAGAAGGATGAGCTGAGGACGCTCTTCGGCAACGGCGTCGAGGAATCGGTGAAGAGGCTTTTAGACTGCGGTGCGGACGCGGTGGGTGCGAACTGCGGGCTGCTCGACGATTACATCCAGGTGGCGGCCGAGATGCGGTCTCTCACCACCGGACCGGTTGTTATCTATCCTAATGCCGGGACTCCACGGATAGAAGGAGACAGAACCGTGTTCGATACGACGGCTCTGGACCTGATAGCCTGTCTCGAGAGGGAGATAGAGGCAGGCGCGACGATAATCGGCGGTTGCTGCGGAACAACTCCGGAGTACACGAGACTGCTTTCAGAAAGGATCGGTGGGAGAAAACGGGGGAGCTAGCGTTTCACGCTCCCCTTTCGGTCGGTGCGGCACGACAGAGGAGATTCTTCATCCTGCGGAATGATCCGTCGTACGTATATGAGATTGTCGCGGACAGGTGAAGCGGAGAATACAAGAGCCGGCGCAGGCCGTTATTTTTTCCCATCCTGAAACAAAGCGGAAAAAAACCGAGGTACCTTGACAATCTTGCCGTTTTTATCCGTAAATGGATGGACCGTATAGCCTTCCGCAGCGGGCATGCCGGTGTCCTTTCCGTACAGCCGGTAGCCTATCTTCAGGCTCGCCCCGCCTATCTCTAAAAGCTCCGCCTGGATCTTGACCTCGTCGTCGTATGAGAGCGCATGCCTGTACCTGCAGTGGGCCTCCCGGACGGGGAGCATGTACCCTCTCTCCTCGAGGTCCCGGTAGGAGAGCCCGTTTTGCCGCATCAGCTCCGTGCGCGCCTGCTCCATCCATGAGAAGTAGTGCGTGTGGTGTGCAATCCCCATCCTGTCGGTTTCAACGTACCTTACGCGGATTGTAATCTGGACTTTATTCATTATGCATTTCTTTTTAGTATGAGTATGATTTCCGTTACGGGTACCGGAACCCCAGACGGCGATAGTATCCTATTACCGGTTAATGTAGTATTATAGTACCTATACAATCAAACGGTTTGTGGGGGAGCAAATGGGGCGAACGTACAGGATCTGCGGAATACAGTTCGAGTCCGGGAAGGACGCGCGGAAGAACATCGATACTGCGGTATCCCTCTTGAAGACGGCATCCCAACAGAGGCCGGACTTCATTATATTACCGGAGATGTTCGAGATCGTCGTGAAGCCGGTCGAGGCGGTGAAACACGCGCATTCGGTTCCCTCCTGCCTTACCGATCTGCTTTCAGGGTTTGCAAAAGAGAACGGAGTTAATCTGATCGGAGGGTCCTTCTTCGAGAAAGAGGGCGACAAGGTATTCAACACCTGTATCGTATTCGACCGGAAGGGGGAGGTTCGCGGGAAATACCGGAAGATGCACCTCTTCGACGCCTTCGGGTACGCGGAGTCGAGCGGTATTGCATATGGAAAAGAGCCGCTTTTATGCGAGCTGGACGGCCTGAGGTTCGGTGTCGCTGTATGCTACGACATCCGCTTTCCGGAAATTTTCCGTCATTACGCCGTGCAGGGGGCGGAGGCCGTGTTCCTACCCGCCTGCTTCTTCCAGCCGAATCACGACCACTGGCTCCTTAACATCCGTTCACGCGCGCTGGACAATTCCATCTTCGTCGCGACCGCGAACCAGACAGGCCGGTGGTGGGTCGGCAGGAGCATGGTGGCGAACCCGTGGGGCGTGAATGTCGCGGGCCTCGGCGTGGAGGAGGGAATTTATGCGTACGACATGGACCTCTCCGTGATAGACGGAACGAGAGAGAAGCTGCCTCTCCTTGAAAACAGGCGGTTCGATGTAATGGTAAGGGGTAAGGTCTCGGCATAGGATAAATTTTTTTTCATCTCTGATATTGTCTTGCCGAAAGAGCGGTCGGTTCCCGGTCGATGGCGCATCCTTTGACATAGGTTTCGATACCGCTATAGGGCCTGTTTCCCCTGCGAGTTGTCTGATTTGCTTATTTGAAGATCCCCCATTTTCTTTTAAAAAGATAAACACTTATCTTGCGTGGTATTTTTGATTCTTTTTTCGATACGTTGTAATACACCGATATGCAACGAAGAATATCATCCGCTTATAGTGTTGCCTTCATCTGGTTTCGGTTAGATATATTGTTGTGCTTTAGAGCTTTATTTCAGAGTCTTTCCAGGATGCTTTGGATAAATTATTCCTTCCTGAGTATTGTTCCTGCGTAGACTGTCTTCAGGGGGCTTTCCGTTTTACTACCTACATTGCTGTCAACATACCCCTTATACATTTTCTAAGAAAACATGCCTCCCGGTAAGTCGGTGGTGACAGTCAAATAATTTATACTGTTCGATACCGGGGACTTCGCTTATCATTTACACTCATCCGAAATGTATCACCACGGGGGGACGGCCGCGTATGAAAACGCTTCCGGTATCGTGCAACAAGGACTGCGGCGGAGGGTGCCCGCTTCTCGCCCACGTCGAGGACGGTAGGCTCGTGAAGATCACGAACAACCCGCATAAAAACCGCTACATGACGGGATGCGTACGCGGGTACGGGATGACGCATGTTGTGTACTCAGAAGACCGTCTTACGCGGCCGCTTCTTCGAACGGGTCCGCGGGGGTCGGGGAGGTTCAAAGAGGCGTCGTGGGACGAAGCGCTCGGCCTCGTCGCAGGGAAGCTCGGGGCGATGCGCGATACTTACGGGGCCGGGGCTGTCTTTCCGCTCGGGGGATCCGGCGGCTGTGTCGGCGCGGTGCACAATACCGCGTATCTCAAAGACCGGTTCTTCGGGCTTTTCGGGCCGTATACGAGGGCGCACGGCGACTACAGCGAGAATGCGGTCGAGTACGTGAAGCCCTTTTTATTCGGATCCGCTCCGACGGGCCTCGACCCGGGTACCCTGCAGTTTTCGAACTTCATCCTGCTCTGGGGCATGAACATATACGACAACAGGTTCGGGTGTGAGACGCTGGCACGGGTGGGGGAGGCGATAAAGCGCGGTATTCCGGTCATCGTAATAGACCCAAGGCGGACGGCTACCGCGTCGCGGTTCGGCACGGAGTGGATACCGGTTTTACCCGGCACGGACAGCGCGCTCATGGCGGCGGTGCTCTTTGTTCTGATCGAAGAAAACCTGGTCGACAGGACGGCGGTACAGCGGTTGAGCCATGGTTTCGATCATCTCGAACGGTACATAATGGGAGAATCCGACGGTCGGCCGAAAACACCGAGCTGGGCGGAGAAGATATGCGGTGTTCCGAGCAGGACGATACGCAGTCTTGCTCGCCTCTACGGCTTTGTGAAACCCGCCGCTCTTTTTCCTGGGCTTTCGATACAAAGGACATGGGGCGGAGAAGAAACCGCCCGGTTCGCCGTGGCGCTCCAGGTCGCTACCGGGAACGTCGGCGTCCAAGGCGGCTCCACCGGGGGAAATGTGCTGAACAAGCTCCCCCGGCCTGTCTGCGGCACGATCGAGCTTCGGAGAAGCCACGGGGGTCCCTCGATACCGGTGTACCGCTGGCCGGACGCGGTCCTCGAGGGGAAAAAAGGCGGATTTCCGAGTGATATCCGGCTTCTGTACTTCATAGGCTGTAATTACCTCGTGCAGGGAAGTGACGTACATAAGAACATCCGTGCCCTCGAAAAGGCCGACTTCTCCGTGTGCCACGACTACTTTCTCACTCCCACCGCCCGCTACTGTGACGTGGTGCTGCCCGTCACGACCTTTCTCGAACGTGAGGACATCGTGTTCCCCAGGAGCAACCGGCTTTTCTACTCGCACCAGGCGGTCGAGCCGCGCTACGATTCGAAAAACGACTACGATGTCTTCTGCGGCCTCGCGGCCCGCCTGGGATTTTATGACAGGTTTTCCGAAAACAGGTCGGCGGACGGCTGGCTTTTGCACATACTGGAAAATTCCGAGGTGAGAGATGTCGAGCGATTCAAGGAAACAGGTATATTTGAAGGAAACGGACATCTCAGGACGGGGCTTTCCGAGTTCGCCGCCGATCCCGAGAGGAACCCGCTCGACACCCCGTCGGGCAAAATCGAGCTGTACTCGGAATCGTATGCGGCCGCAGGGTTCTCACCGGTGGCTGAGTGCAGGGTCCTGCCCGAAGACGGCGAGTACCCGCTCAGGCTCATCACTCCCCATCCGCGGCTGAGGACCCACTCCCAGTATCATAACATATCCTGGTTCAGAGACCGGCAGGAGAATGTGCTTTCCATACACCCCAGCGACGCAGAACGACGCGGGATACACAACGGCGACGAGGTTCTCGTACGGAGCAGGGAGGGAAGGATGAGGGTCAGGATCCTGGTTACGGAGGATATACTGCCCGGCGTGGTATCGGCATATGAGGGAGTATGGCCCGTGTTCGATGACGACGGGACCGAAACCGCGGGATCGGTCAACGTTCTGACCTCGACGGTCCCGACCGAGCCGAGCATGGGTTCCCGCACCCACTCCGTTTTTGTTGAGGTCTCGCCGTTCGACGGAGGGAAGAACGTATGCTGACGGGACGATGCACTCTATCCGTGTAACTGCCGGCCCATATAATCGTATAAGGGATACAAAAAGAGGGGCCGTGGAAACGGTGGACCCCCTTTTTTTCACTGGTACAGCTTCACCCTGCAGCGGTCGCTCGCCTCGTAGTCGGCGTATATCATGATCGGGTTGCTGTCCGGGGTCACCGTGACATCGATGCCCGACACTGTCCCGTCGTACGGGATCCCGTAATCGTCACACGTGGTACCGAACACGTGCTTGTTTTATCATCCCCCGTCCCTATAGGTGCAGTGAATAATCTATCATAATTAACCTTCACAAAAGAGTTATCATAATCTTCAGAATAAAACACTATGCGAAAGATGTCATAATGTCATCCTCCGTCCCCATGGGTTTCATGCGGGACTTAATAATGTCAATAAAAATACATGCATCTTGAATATTTCCTGCAGCTCCTACAATATACGTAACCACTCATATATCTCGACTTTACTAATTGTATTATTATACATATACTAGAATTAAAAGACGAGTCCAAAACTATCATCACAATCTTAGGAAAACTTAGTTATCATACTTTCCGGAGGTATATAAGTAATGAGCAGCAAACATAGAGCAATAGGAGTTGAAGATTTTATCGTGCCCTGGGTAAAAAAGGTAAAGCTCTACAATACAAATCATATCATGTACGCCTGGAATCATCCTTCAGTCGACCGGTTAATGTCCAACGAAAACTTCCACCCTCCTTCGGAACATGTGGTGAATTCGGTCGTTGAGGCGGCAAGAAAAGGAAACCTATATCCGCAAGACGGCATGTCCTTGCGGGAGAAGCTCGCGAAGCTTGATAATCTGAAAGCTGAGCAGGTTTTCATTGCAAATGGGTCACTTGAGGTAATAGATGTAATTACAAGGATATTCATCTCTCCTGGAGATGAAGCGATTATCCCATTTCCGACATATCCGATGTATGAACTTCGTGTTACTCTTGCCGGTGGCACCGTACAGATAATCTCACCGAAAAAAGATCTCACGTATGATGTCAATAAGGTACTCGAACATATAAACCGAAAAACACGTTTACTATTTTTAGTGAACCCAAACAATCCCATAGGCAACGTCCTTCCCGAAAACGACTTGATACGTGTTTTAGATACAGGGATACCAACTGTTGTAGACGAAGCGTACTACGAACTTGAAGATGAGCCCCGATCAATGAGTTTTTTACTGAGGCTGTATCCGAATCTCATTATCGTAAGGACTATGTCGAAGGCATGGGGCATCGCAGGTTTTCGCATTGGATACTCCTTGGCCTCTGATAGGATCACAGATTATTTGAACAGAATGAGAATAACGTGTAGTATAGGTACTGTCAATATGGCTGCAGCTATTTCTGCACTTGATACTATTGATTATTTTCATAAACAGAATACTGAAACCAAAGAGCTGAGAAAAGAGCTTGGAGAAGAACTCGATAAGATAGGAGGAATTCATGTCTTCCCTTCCTCAGGTAATTTCATGTTGATTGACCTTGGAGCGTTGGGGATAAATGCAGAGGAAGTCGTTTCATACCTTTTACAAAATAATATACAGGTTCGATTAATGAACAGACCCGAACTTGGACCTGGGTTCTTTCGGGTAACCATTGGCAATCGTGAACAGAATAAAAGATTCCTTCACAAGTTCAGGGAATTTCTATCAGAAAAATAACCGTGTCATTATTCAATTTCCATGCGGAGCTTCATCTATGAAAAAAAAGGAAATAATTATTGCCCATGACGTGGGTACTGGAGGAAACAAAGCAGTCTGTACCGATTTGAAGGGAAAGGTTCTATTCTCGCATTACATACCGTATCAGCTGATACATCCAAAACCAGGCTGGGTGGAGCAAAATCCGGAGGAGCTGTGGAACGCAGTGTCAAAATCGACACGAAATGTACTTATGAATATTGATCTATCTTTCCATCAGATCATCGGTGTGTGCCTTTCTGGTCAAATGTTGAATATCATCCCACTGAATGAGAAAGGCCAACCGCTTTCAAACATGATTTCATGGCTTGATACTCGCAGTATCTCGCAGGCTGATCGTATTATTGAAGATCTAGGAGACCAACTGTTCATTCGGGAAGTCGCGAATTTACCAACTGGAAAAGATATTATTCCGAAAATGCTGTGGATAAGAGAGAAATGGCCACAAATATGGAAAAAGACCTATAAGCTTTGTGATTGCAAAGAATACATACTTTTCAGGATGACCGGGAAATTTGCTGTTGACTGGAATGATGCTTCTCTTTATTTCCTCTTTGACCCTCGAAAGAGAGACTGGTCAAAAACACTGTGTGAAAAATTGGAAATTCCACTCAGTATGTTACCTGAGGCGCACTCCTGTATCAAAGTGATTGGAGAGGTAACACCCGAAGCTTCTAAACAGACTGGTATCCCCTCAGGCACTCCCGTTGTCATTGGTGCTGGTGATGCTGGAATGGCACAAGTAGGCGCAGGTGCGGTGAGAAATGGCAAGGTTAATCTCATGGCAGGAACCTCTCTTCTGCTTGCAGTATCTATTGATAGATTTATAAATGATAATAAGAAACCTTTTTTAGGGATGTGCCATGTTGATCCTAAAAGCTGGATCATCGGGGGAGCCATGGAAACAGGGGGAGGAAGCCTCATGTGGTTTAGAGACACCCTCTGCGATGATATTACTGTAGAGGCAAAAAGAAAGGGAGTATCCGCATATCAACTGATGAGCGAGATTGCTGTTGAAATACCGCCGGGTTCTGATAATCTCATCTTTACCCCATGGCTTGCAGGGGAAAGGTCTCCAGTGCTCAATCATTACTTGAGAGGTGCATTTATTGGACTTACCTTGGGCCACAGCAAAGCCCATATGGTGCGCGCTATTATGGAAGGCGTTAGCTACCATCTCAGATGGATAAGAGATAGAATGCAGAATATCGGGATACAGATCGATTCAATGCATGCGATGGGGGGATCAGGAACCAGTGATATGTGGATGCAAATAATGTCAGACGTTTTAGGGATTGAAATTCGTATCGTAAAGAATGCTCAAGAAGCAGGGGCGGTGGGTGCGGCACTTACAACTGCAGTAGGACTTGGTGTCTATCCTTCCCTCGAAATAGCAGACGATTTAGTACGGTTTTCAAAAACTTTTTACCCTAAATCCGGCAAGGCCAAGAAAATTTATGATGCCTTCTATAAGGAGTATATCGCACTATATGAAGCACTTTCACCAATTTACAGGAGAATGCACACCGTCAATCAAATAAATAGCTGATCCACAATTCATTTCTTTCGATCGTTTATAATTAGGGTTTCCTGAATAAGTCGTAATTTGTTTTATTATAATGAAATAAATTACGTTTTCGTGTAGAATAGTGCAAGGGTTTTGCACAAAACCATCAAAAACCTTGCACCCGGGAGGGGAAAAATCTACCGAAAAACGATACAACAACAGCCAGAGTTTGAAGGCTTCTATCTACCGTTTGGGGGGAAGCTGCGAAGCGACAATCGTTGGATACGTCTATCGAAGCTGATTCCATGGGAGGAGATAGAGAAGGAGTACGCGAAGCATTTTGCGGAATCAGGGATGGGAGCACCGGCGAAAGCGGCGAGGGTGGCGCTTGGGGCGCTGATCATCCGGGAGAAGCTTGGGTTGACGGATGAGGAGGTGATGGAGCAGATACGGGAGAATCCGTACTTGCAGTATTTCATAGGGTACGGTGAGTACCGTGATGAGGAACCCTTTGAAGCATCGATGATGGTACATTTTCGCAAGCGGTTGGGGCTTGTGGAGCTATCAGGGATCAACGAGCTGATACATAGCAAACACTGGAAACAGAAGCACAAGGAGCGAGTAAAAGACAAAGACCAAGACCAAGACGGAGAGGATAAGGGTGGGGGTTCGGGGGTGGGAGCACCGAACCGAGGGAAGCTGATAGTGGATGCGAGTGTTGCGCCTGCGGACATACGGTATCCTACTGATTTGTCGCTGTTAAACGAGGCACGTGAAAAGAGTGAGTATTGTCATCCCCCGTCCCTATAGGTGCAGTGAATAATCTATCATAATTAACCTTAATAAAAGAGTTATCATAATCTTCAGAACAAAACACTATGTGAAAGATGTCATAATGTCATCCCCCGTCCCCATGGGTTTACTGATTCCGGAATTCGATACGGAGAAGACGATCGAAACGGCTACTCCCACCTATGCTGAAGGACCTTCGTCACGAAGCTGAACCCGTAGCCGTCTCCCTTCTCGTCGGTCTGCTTCCAGTCTTCCGCCATGTTGTAGGGCGAGTCGCTGGAGGACCCCAGCAGGTAGATGTTGACCCGTCTCCGCCCGTATTCGTCGTCGTCCTCGTACACCGCAATGCCGGTTACATAATCACTTGAGGGGCAGCCTATCCGTTTGGTGAAGAGGTACTCTGGGTCGCTGTGGATGTACAGGGCCGACAGGAAAATGTCTCGGTCGTTGCCGTTCGTCTTCTTCGGGTTGTCTTCGTCGAAATCCTCGCCGTAGTTCACCGGTTCGTAGTACGGCGAGTTGCTGAATATACCCGAGAAGTAGAGGGAGCCTTGGTTTTCCACCACCCCCCCTGTCGGGGAGTCCTCATATGTGCCGCCGAACCGGTGTGTCCAGTAGTAGTTCTGCACAGTGTCGATCTCCATGACAAAGATATCGTACGAGCTGTCGTCCGCAACGCTCAACTCGTCGGTGCCGCCGAAGTCGTCCTTGAAGTTTACCGTATCGCTGTAGGTGCCGAGTACGAAGATACTGTAGCCGTAGTTGGCGAGCGCAGCGGGATGGGTGGCGCCCGTACCGATCCTCTTGGTCCACTCGTACCCGCCGTACCTGTCCAGATGCGTGATATAGCCGCAGCCCGATGAGGATGACGTTGTCTTTATATCGGAGGAGCCCCAGTCCGCCTTGAAGTCCACGGTCCCGTAGAACGTTCCGGTAATGCAGACGGCGTCGTAATCGATGATCATGGTGCCGCTTATGGTATCGTCGTCGTTGATCACGTGGACCCAGTCCCATGACCCCCAGGTCCCGTCTTTCCCGAACCTCATGACGAAGAGGTCGGCATGAGGCGAAGAGGACGTCTTTTCCTCGGTACCGCCCCAATCCGTCTTGAAGTTGACGGTCCCCTTATAGCGCCCGCAAAGGAATATATAGCCTTGGTCGACCTCCATTGAGCCGCCGGTCTCATCGTCAGGCCCGCCCACCACTCGCGTCCACCCGTAGGAGCCGTCCTCGTTGATCCTGGTGATGAACACGTCCGTTCCACCGGCCGATGATTTCACGTCCGACCCACCCCAGTCCGCGGCGAAGTTGACGTTTGTGCCCTCGAAGCCGCCGTTTATGAACAGGTCATCGGACAACGTTCCTATCGCGATGTCGTATATGTAGTTGTGTTCCGGGAAGTTGAACACCCTGGTCCACCCGTAGGTGCCGTCTGAGTTTATCTTGGTGACAAAGGGGTCGTAATCAGTGGCGGTATAGCTCGACTTGTAGTCCTCTTCACCCCAGTCCGCGGCGAAGTTGACCGGCGTCCCGAAGTCCATGAAGTAGCCCCCGATGTAGACGTTCCCTGTGCTGTCGGTCGTGATGACCGAAGGCGACACGTCGGAGGGGAATTTCTTCGTCCAGACGTATGTCCCGCGTACGAGGGTGAACTCTCCCGTTTCCGCGGTGATGGACGTATCGGATGTGGAGGTGAGCCTGACCTGGTAGGAGTCCCCGTCATGGCCCTCGTAGTAGCCGACGTCTATGGAATGGCTCCCGTCGTTATTCGTCGACGGAATCGAGTGAAACACCTCTCCGTCGAGGAGGATATCCATGGTGAGGTAGCCGTGGCCGTCGGAGTCCCAGGTGATCGGAACCGACTCGTCCAGGGTGAGCGACTCGCCCGCCGAAGGTGAGGTAATCGACACATGGCCGATCTGGAAACTGGCGTCGCTCGTGTCAGTAATCGAGGGGCGGGATACGTCCGTTATCCTGATAGCGTAGTCGGTGCTCCAGTCCGTGGCCGTTATGTTCCATGAGTAGCTTCCCGTTTCGGGTGCCTCGGCCGCGATCGTTTTGGACGGCTCACCCCCCTCGAGAAGCTCTATTTTCACGCCTGTAACGGAGCTTGCGTTCCACTCGATGGTGCAGATGTCCCCGTTCCCGTACAGCTCGCCGCCGTTGGGGGAGACGAGGGCGATGCCCCCTATTGAAAAGGTATCGCTCATATCGCTCTGGGAGGGGATCCCGGTAGTTTCTATATATATACTGTAGTCGTTCGCCGCATCGATCGGGTCCGGGACGGTCCAGTCATAGGTTCCTGTGTTTGGAGCGTTGGAGTGTATCGTCTCTTGTTCCACACCGCCCTTGTACAGGGAGAGGTTAACCAAGCCCTCGAAGCTCGAAGCGCCCCACTCGATCGTCACGTCTTCGCCGGGCCCGAGCACGCTCGTGGATGAGGGGTTGGTGATCTCGATATAATCGAGAAGCGAAAACTTCGCCTCTATAGTGGCGGCGCCGTTGCTGAGGGTCACAGTAGTAGACGCAGAGCCCGCGTCCGCGAACACGGCGGTCCCGCTCTTCACGATCCAGGTGTCGAACCCGTACCCGTCCGTCGGCGTCGCGATGATGCTCTCAGGCACTCCGTGAGTCACCGTGATGGTGCCTGCCGGGTTCGTAGTCCCGTTTCCGTCATTCAATACGGTCAATGTGTAATTGTTGATCCCCGATACGTCGACTCCGGCCCCGCATGAGACGAAAAAGGCCAACGCCAACATGGACAGCATGAAAACCGCTGCGATACCGGCGATGAATTTCTTTTGCAGAAGCGTATATGATGCTTTTTTCATGGCAACCTCCAGTAAGTTTCAAATATGCCAGAAAAATCAATCAATAGGATACGGATGAAAAAATTGACAAAAAAGAAACGATACTAATATTAGATAATTGTTAATATTTACAAAAATTATAAATAAGTTCAATTTATACTATAAACATGAATAATAGCACAATACTACGATTTTTCAATGTTCGAATTCTTAATTGAGCTTTTTTACCGAGAGTTTAAGGGAGGATGAGGGGATGGGGGTCCCCGTAAGCGAAATGCCGTGTGCATTCTTGAGATAAACGGGGGTATCAGGGCTCGACAAGCTGCATCCAGAGTTGTGACAACGGCTCTGGATACATTATCTGTTCGATTCCGCCGTTTGGTTTTTTATATTCGTAATACGATGTATAAGTAGGAGCGGAAACTGAAGTTGGTCACTTCAGCAAGAAGTCCAGCTTACCCGCTTTTATGACTTAAAGTGGAAACGCCATCGTTTATTCCGTCTTTCCGTTAAAAAGAGCTTCAACGACATTTCACGGAACTGTCATATCTGTTGCCCCTGTTACGCGAAAGAATACACTGGCTCTATTTTCCGGAGCAGCCGACGACGCATCGGCATAAAATCCTGTAATATCAGGAAAAAGACGGGGCCCTGCAGGACCCCGTCTTGTCGGTCTTTACTATTTCAGGATTTTATCGAGGAAGGTATTAATTTTCTCCCATGCCATTTCAGCGGCGGACTCGTTGTATCCCCTGCTGTTGCCGGGGTTCATAAACGCATGGCCGGCGCTTTCGTAGAATGGTGTCGTTTATTTACATTATAAATATATAATAATGATCTTATATAACTTGGCCAAGGGGATAATCGCGACGGTCGCCTGAATCTTTTTCCGTGTTCCTAGTGGCAGGTAATCGGAGGGTGGCGCAAAACGTGTACCATTGTATTCGGTACGGAATATACCGGTGGAGAAGGGACGAGCAGGCTGCCTGTGTTTTCTCGTAAGCAGGAGTTGTGTTGAGACAGCCGGTTGAATGGACCACCGAATTCCACAGCTTCTTAGAAATAGCGGTGTTACTCTTTGATAGAAACACTGAAACCGAATTCGAAAATGGAGAAACGAAAAAGCCGAGACGTTAGGTCGTACCGCCTCTATCGAGCGCCGCCCCGCCTGATAATTCGGCGGTCCGGCCATTTACAATCACACGGGAGGGAGCTCATACCGCAGGCCGCTTCGGATCCCGCCCGATACCGGCACCGTGTACCGTCTCTCCCGTGCAGACGACACCGGGCGGTCAGCTGAAATACCAGCCGCCGTTGATATTGATTGTCTGGCCCGTCATGTAGCCGTTTTTCACCAGCATGACCACAACGCCCGCAACCTCTTCGGCCTTTCCGAACCGTCCAACCGGTATCGGCGCGGTCGTCGCCTCAAGCTCCCTGACCATGTCCGTTTCGATAAGGGCGGGCGCGATTGTATTCGCGGTGATGCCTTCTTTTACGAGCAGCGCGGCATAGGAATGCGTCAGCCCTATGAGCCCGGCCTTGGACGCGACGTAGATCGGGCCGGTGATTCCTCCGGTCTGGGCCGCAACGGAGGACATGTTGATGATTCTTCCCCACTTTCGGTCACGCATGCCGGGGAGCACGGCCTGCGTGATCAGGAAGGCGGACTTGAGATTCACGGCCATCACCCTGTCCCAGTCCTCTCCCCGCATGTTTTCGAGTTTGTCTCGGTGTGAAACGCCCGCGTTATTGACGAGGATCTGCACCGTGCCGAGCTCCCGCTCGACGGTCTCGACCATACGGTCGATATCTTCAGACCGGGAAACATCGGCCTGAACCGTGGTACAACGGACTCCGATTTTCCGGATTCTCGAACACGTTTCCTCGGCCGCATCCGCCCGTGTGTTATAATGCACTCCGATCTCCACCCCCTCACCGGCGAGGGCCACGGCTACTTCACGGCCTATGCCCCGGCTCGCACCCGTGACGAGCGCGATTTTCTTAGAAAGTTCGTTCATTTTCCCCTCCTCGCTTCATTCGTATTTTCGGATAAATTATTACCTAACTATAAACACGGCTTCCAGATACGCCAAACGCTTTCTGTATCCTATCGCACGGCATGTCAGAAAAACGAGACTGCGGTCGTTTGTACCGAACCGTAAGACCCTGAATAACGATGTCGCATGATGGATGTTTCCGATCTCATGTCCGGTTTTTCGAAAAACGACCTCTTTTGTTGCATGTTTATCCCGTGATAATGAGTGTGACAATCACACGGTGCGGTACGTGTGTGCTGGTCCGGGGCTGTTATGTCGCTAGGATAGATAGTATTCCTAAAATTTCACTACATAATACTATTGAAAATAATAATGTTTTTGATATAATATGGGCATAATACAAGTAAACAGCATATTTATCTATATGTTCTTTCAACCTGAAAAGGGCACGTGTTACATGCACATTCTCGCCTTCATGGCAGTCGTTGCGACAATTACCTACCTCGTCTTCGGCGGCTATATACTACTGCTCGATATACGGTCCAGGCTGCATCGTCTCTTTTTCTACATGACCTTCGCCCTGGCGTTCTGGGCGTTCTGCGCCTTCTGGGTGTACGAGGCTCCTTCGGCGGAGACCGTCAGGCAGTGGGTTAAAATAAGCTTTCCCGCGCCGGTGCTGTTCTATGCGTTCGCCTTTCATTTCTCTATAGTGCTGTTCAGGTCCGACAGGCAGGCTTCGTGGCTTTACTGTTTGATCTATATTCCAGCGGTCTATTTCACGCTCCTGAATTTCACCTCGTACACGATGTATTCCGGCTTCATACGGTACGGTTCAATATGGACGTTCGAAATTGCAAATGATTTCGCCAGGGGCCGCTCCTTCATCCTGTACTATGTCGGCTACCTTGTCGCATGCCTCGTGCTATTTTTGATAAGGCGAAGAAGAGTAGAATCGTACCGTGAAAAGATGCAGTCAATGGTCCTTTTCTGCTCTCTTATAATCACGCTTACTATTGCTTCTTTAGAGGGCGTGATACTGCCTGAGTTTACGAGTTACAGATCGCCGCAACCGGCGCCGATTTTTCTCATGATCTGGATGGGCGGTATTTTATTCTCGATGGTGCGGTACCGTTTTCTCACCATCTCGCACGCCATGGTGGGTGAGGACCTCGCGGACAACATATCCAACGCGATCGTTCTTTTGGACAACGAGGCGAGGATAATCACCATCAACAAAAAAGGCCTCGCGCTGGCGGACGGACCGAAAGAAGCATTCATTCACGCGCCCCTCTCCTCTCTGCTGGAAGAACATGAAAAAATAATCGGCGAGATAGACGGCATGCGCCGGGGCGAATTCAGAAGCTTCGCCTGCAGGGTGCATGTGAAGAACGGAAAGAGCGCCTCGACCTTGCTTGATGCGAGGTTCTCGATGGTGAAAGACCATTTCGGGGACCCCATCGGCGTCATGCTCATCGGCCGCGAGGTGAAGGAATCGCGGCAGTTCAAGTCACGGTACAAAATAACCGACCGCGAGGAGGAGATCGTCCAGCACATCATATCGGGGCAGCCGACGAAAAAGATCGCCTCGGATCTCAATGTCGCGGAACGCACGGTCAAGGCGCACATCACGAACATCTACAACAAGCTCGGCGTCGGAAACAGGATGCAGCTTTTAAACCTCATAAAGGAGTATGACCTCTTCCCGGAGCATTCCGCGGAAAAGACCCTCATATTCACGCGAAACCTCACGTAGCGCCGCCTAGTACCTTCGTACGATGTTTTTTCCACTTTTATGGTGTATTTGGTTTATTGATACTTCTTTACGTGGCACAGGATAGACGCGGAAAAAAACATGAAAATTGCACCCAACAACGGTCCGTATCGACCGCTGTGACGTACGCGGTCGGTATTTCAAATATATCCGTAAACGGAGGGTGATTCCATGAATCGGAGAACCGGCACACATAAAGGAATGAAAGGCCTTTTGATAACTGCGGTAATGACGGCGCTTTTAATCTTTTCACTGTTCTTTATTTTTTCCTGCGGCGCGGGGGTCGATGTGGGTCAAATATCCGTTTACACGCTTACCCTTATAACAGACGGCGATGGAACTACAAGCCCCGCCGATTCGGTACAAATCACTCACGGGGTCCCCACAATCATACAAGCTATTCCAGAAGAAGGGTATTCATTTCTTAATTGGGAGTTAATAAGCGGGACCGGCGTTGTGTTTGAAAATCCATATTCAGAGACTACCGAAATTACACTCACGTCAGGGGATGCTACTGTAAAGGCGAATTTTTCCCTCTTCACTTATGAATTGACGCTTATGAATGACGGCAACGGCACCACGAATCCGTTCGGAAACATAAATGTCGAACATGGTGAGTCGACGGACATCACGGCTCAACCGTTAACCGGGTACCGTTTCGTCAGCTGGACAGTTGAAAGCGGGTCCGGCGTGATAATAGACGACGAGGAGGCTGCATCGACAAAAGTCACGCTGACGGACGGCGCTGCAACAATTAAAGCGAATTTTGCAATAATAATTTATGTATTGAACATCACTAATGACGGTCGAGGTACTACCGATCCTTCAGGTGAAATCGAAGTGCAGCATGGTATTCCAACGAATATTACGGCAACCGCCTTCGAGTTTTTCGGATATTCAACATCGTTTGATTGCTGGGATACCGGTGCGTCCGGTGTGACGTTCGGGAATAAAAATTCATCCTCCACCACGGTTACGCTAACTGGCGGCGACGCGACCATACAGGCAGTCTTTGACCAGGTTGAAAGCGATTTTCCTTCATATACGGTAACTCCCGATAACCATACAGTGACGATAGAGTGGCCTCCAGTTCCCCTGAGTCAAAGCTATACTCTTTATTATACAACAGATGGATCGACTCCTTCGGAGATAAACGGAACATGTGTGAATAATGTGGTATCGCCGGAAATGCTGGAAGGCATAAGCAACGGATATCTATATTCATTTATCCTGTGTGCGAACGGTCCTGAAGATAGCGAGCAGTGGTCGGATGTCGAACAGGCTATTCCACTTTCACCCCTTACACTGGCTCCGCGCGTCAGGGGTGGATACAGAAAAAGTCTTCTCGAATGGAATGCACTCCCGGGAGAGGGAACGAACAGCTTTATAGTACTACGCTCAGAAGAGCGCGACGGCACATATACCAATATCTCGGGGATGCTGACGAACACCTACGAATATACAGATGATGACGATGTCACTCCGGGAAAAGACTATTTCTATAGGATTCAGCCCGTAGCCGCCTTGAGCGACAGGAGCGACGCGAACAGCTGCGCACCGAATCCATTCTGGGAGGAGAACCCCGAGATACAAAGTACCTTTTCCATGTACATGGCGAAACAAGTTGCAGTAAAAGACGGCTACGCCTTCATCGCGTCACCGGGATACGGGCTGTATATCGTCGATATTGATGAAGAGAGCCCCACCTATCTCCAGCAGACCGACCGTTGGATAATCCAGGCGTATGATATCGCAATAAGAGAAAATACGGCATATCTTGCAACATTCGAGGGAATCAAGATTTTCGATGTCAGCGATGTCACAGACATAAAAGAACTCGGGGATTATCTGGAATATATCGGTTTCGAGACCGCTGCCGTCGAGGTGAGCGGTGATTATGTTTATATCACTAACGACGAGGGATTGAAGATCATCGATGTTTCGAACCCGTCGACGGCCGCAGAAGTCGGGTATTATGATACACCCTGGCCGCAAGGAGTTACGGTCCGTGATAACTATGCTTTTCTCGCAGGTTCGGAACTCGGCCTCATCGTGTTGGACATATCGGATAAGACGGCCCCTAATAAAATCGGTTCCTGCGATACTGATTCTGCGAACAGCGTGGCCGTCGATGACTCATACGCCTATATAGCCGACGGTCCAGTAGGGTTCAGGGTCGTGGATATCCAGAATCCTTCGAACGTTACTGACGAATCGCTTCTCGGCACTCTCGACACTGCAAACGCGCAGGATGTCGTCATTCAAGGTAACTTTGCATATATAGCGGATGAAATGTCAGGATTGAAGATAATAGATGTCTCTGTTCCGGATACTCCTGTCGTCACCGGTTGGTGCGATACGACGGATAGAGCATACGGTGTGGCGCTGGAAGGGGGCAAAGCATACGTGGCGGACTACAACGGAGGCATGAAGATTATCGATGTTTCCATGCCGCACACGACCGCACAGGTGGGATCTCTGGATTTGAATGATTCACGGGGGGTCGCCGCAGGCGGATCATACTCTTATGTGTCGGACGGTCAGGAGGGCGTAAAGGTTATCAATATCTCGACACCCGATTTGCCTAATCAAACGGGCGTCTGCGATACATACAATGCCAGGGAGGTAGCCGTAAGCGGAAACTTCGCGTTCATTGCGGACCTTACTCAAGGGTTGAAAATTATCGACGTATCGATTACCGGATCGCCGAACCAAGTCGGATCCTGGGACACGTTTTCCGCACAGGACGTTGCGGTGAAAGGCGAATATGTATATCTAGCGGACTACAGTGACGGAATAGAAGTCATTGACGTTTCTACTCCAGATACTCCCGTTTTTATCGATACCTTCGATCCTTCGTCGGGCAGTACTTCCTATGCGGTCGGGCTCGACATCCAGGGAGATATGCTCTATGTAGCGGACAGCGGGGAGGGGTTACGGGTGATTGATATATCAGACCCAACCGCGATAAATGAGCTCGGATCGTGTGATACTCGATGGGCATATGATGTTGCGGTCGACGGTGAGTATGCCTATATTGCTGATGGAGACGAGGGTTTGAAGATCATAGACATAAGTGCGCCTGACAATCTTGATGTAACGTATATCAAAGGATCGTTCACGACCACCAATGCACGTGGAGTCGCAGTGAGCGGAAACTATGTGTTCCTCGTCGACAAGACCGATGGATTATTGATATTCGATGTAAGCAATCCTGAAACGCCGAAAAAGATCGGTATGGGTGAGGCGCTCACAGATCCTTACAGAGTGACGATAAACGGACGGTATCTATACGTTGCGGACGGGACGGCCGGATTGAAAATTATAGATCTTCTTCCCGAATAATGCACACGTATATTCATTCCTTCTTGTATCCTATTCAGATTAGGGGTATAATAGGGACCAGTAATTCACACCTTTAATAATTCATGACTGAACATGATAGCAAAGGAGTAAAATAATGAAAAAAGCATCCTACATTCTCATGGCTTTTTTCATCGCAACCATACCGTGCGCCGCCCTCGCGCAGGACGAGGTCGATCCCTGGTACACGCTGAGCCTCGGAGCCAAGGCGGGGTACATTATGCCGCTCGGCGCGCAGGCGGAGTCGCTCACCGGCGGGATAAACGCGAGCGTGTTCATGAACTACAACCCCCGCTTCTTCAATAATTTCCTCATCCAGCCGGAGTTCATCTTCTCAAGCTTTACCGGAAAGACGAACAAGGACATCACGTCGAGCTACTACTCTCTCGGCGTGAACGCGTCCTACAGCGTTCCAATTCTGAAATGGCTCGAGATAAACGCGACCGCGGGAGGCGGCTATTACTACAACACCGTGATGAACAAGAACATCATGGAGGGAAGCGCGTCCAACCCCTACCTTCGCGCAACACTCGGCGCGGATTTTATCATCTCCCCGCATTTCAACATGACTGTCGGGGGAAGCTACCTCAACTACCTCGCGGCTTCGGACTCGATGTCCACGCTCACGATCATGGCGGCGGGTAACTACCGGTTCGGCAAGAGTCCGGAGGAGCAGGGGTACGACTGGAGCCTCGAGATGCAGCAGATCTCGATCACCCCGCTTTTTTCCGCCCTGTACAAGTACTACGAGAACGAGCCCGCGGGGAAGCTCATGATAAAGAACGTTTCCAAGAAGGACATAAAGAACATAAAGGCGACGGTCGGCGTTAAAGACTACATGGACTACCCGACCCCGAGCAAGCCGGTCGAGGTGCTGAAGCCGGGCAAGACCGCCGAGATCGACCTCCACATGCTGTTCAACATGAAGGTCCTCTCGGTGACCGAGGATACCCCTATCACCGCGAACGTAGCGGTGAACTACCTCGTGGCTGAGCAGGACTATACGAAGCAGGAGAGCGTCACGTTCAAGCTCTACAACAGGAACGCGATGACCTGGTCGGACGACAGGAAGCTCGCCTCCTTCATCACGCCGAAGGACACGCCGGGCAAGGTGTTCGCCCGTTCGGTGATACAGCAGTACCAGGACGAGAAGATCAACGT
>JAFGTF010000121.1 GCA_016934265.1 Spirochaetota bacterium | reverse complement strand
TTCAAACAATACAACAAGTTGAAAAATGAATGATTGTCGAAAATGGGGGAAATATTGCCTTTTTAGTGTGATTTTGGCGAAGTCAGGCTAAGCGTTTCATCCGCCACCGCCCCTATATGAAGCACGATGATTCTTGCGCCGATCTTTTCCGCCCACTCCGCGGTACGGCACACGTCGTCCATATCCTTTTCCCTGCGTTCGGAATCGCGGGACGCGAAGTTCGGCGTATACGACGGATCATGCTGCCTTTTATGAGGACCCGCACACGCATGAACGGAGCGGACTGCCAGCGTGTTGTCCATGGCACATTCCTCTATCCGTCCGAAGAAATCCGCATCCCCCCTGCTTCCGACTTCGATGGAATCGACGTAAGGAAGAATGCCGCGGAGGCGTGATATATCGCCGTTCGCCCATGACGTAGAGAAAGAGATCATGCCGGATTTTTTTGCTCCTCGGGAAGATAACAGAGTGTAATCTACCGTAATCGGGGCCGAACGGAAACCGCTTTCGCGCGAGGTAGAAATTATTTTGATTCTTTTGTATTTCGGAGTATTTTAGCTAAAAAGAACGACGGATCTACAGGAGAGTATCCATGACAGACCTTGAAAAGCGATCGATCAATGCGATCAGATTTCTTGCGGTCGACGCGGTGCAGAAGGCGAACTCGGGCCATCCGGGACTGCCCATGGGGGCAGCGCCGATGGCATATGTGCTCTGGCGTGAGTTCTTGAAGCACAACCCGAAAAACCCCCTCTGGCACGACAGGGACCGATTCGTCCTCTCCGGAGGACACGGGTCTATGCTGCTCTATGCGCTTTTATACCTCACCGGCTACGAAGATATGACGATGGAACAGCTGAAGGCCTTCAGGCAGCTTGGAAGCCTAACCCCGGGACACCCCGAAAGCCATATCACCCCCGGCGTCGAGGCGACCACGGGACCGCTCGGACAGGGTATCGCGAACGGCGTCGGCATGGCTCTCACGGAACGGTTCCTTGCCGAGACATTCAACCGTGACGGGCTGACGATAGTCGATCACCATACCTATGTCATCACGACGGACGGGGACCTCATGGAGGGGGTTGCGTCGGAGGCCTGCTCGCTCGCGGGGCACCTCGGTCTCGGCAAGCTCATCGCCCTGTACGACGACAACAAGATATCGCTCGCGGCGCCGACCTCGGTGAGCTTCACCGAGGACACGGGCGAAAGGTTTAAAAGCTACGGCTGGCAGGTTCTCGAAGTCGAGGATGGAAACACCGATCTCGATGCGATACGCCGGGCGTTAACCGAGGCGAAAAAGGAGAAGAATCGGCCCTCGCTCATAAAGGTCCGCACCACGATAGGGTATGGGAGCCCGAACCTCGCGAACACCCATACGGCACACGGCTCGCCCCTCGGACCGGACGAGGTGAAGGCGACGAAAGAAAACCTGGGCTGGCCCACAGAGCCGGATTTCCACGTTCCCGACGATGTGCTCGCCGGATACCGCCAAGCGGCAGCCGGGGGAGAGGGCATCGAGCGTTCGTGGAAAGAGCTTTTTGACGAGTACGGCAAGGCGCATCCCGAAGAGAAAAAGACGTACGAGCGGTTTTTTGGGGGAAAGCTTCCGGAGGGATTCGAGAAATCGATCCCGGTTTTTTCACCGGCGGACGGTTCGGTTGCAACGAGAAAGGCGTCGGGCTCCGTGATTAACGCGCTGGCGCCGGTAATCGGGAACCTTATCGGCGGGTCGGCCGATCTCGCGCCTTCGAACAACACCTACATGAAGGGGATCGAAGAGCAGCAGAAGAAGAGCCCGGGAGGGAGGAATATCCGGTTCGGCGTCCGCGAGCACGGGATGGGGGCGGTGGTGAACGGCATAGCGTACCACGGGGGCGTGATCCCCTACGGCGCAACGTTTCTCGCCTTCTCGGACTATATGCGGGGTGCGGTACGGGTCTCCGCGCTCGCATCGCTCCACACCATCTGGATCTTTACCCACGACAGCGTATGGCTCGGAGAGGACGGACCGACGCACCAGTCGGTCGAGCACATCATGGCGTTGAGGGCGATTCCCGGCCTCACCGTAATCAGGCCCGCGGACGCGAACGAAACGGCCGAGGCCTGGAAGATCGCCCTGAAAGGTACGGGGCCCTTCGCGCTCATACTCAGCCGCCAGGGGCTTGCGACTCTCGACAGGTCGGTGTATGCCGATGCGGCGGGGCTTACAAGGGGGGCCTACGTGCTCGGCGACTCGGAAGGCGGAACACCCGATGTCGTTCTGATAGCCACGGGTTCCGAGGTCGCGCTCGCGCTCAAGGCGAAAGATTTGCTCGAGGAGAAGAAGAAGAGATGCAGGGTCGTCTCGATGCCGAGCTGGGAGCTCTTCGAGATGCAGCCTGCGGAGTATAGAAGAAAGGTGCTCCCGCCCGAAATAAAAGCGAGGGTGGTGGTCGAAGCGGGGGTGCGGCAGGGATGGGAACGGTATGCGGGCGACGCGGGGCGCATAGTTTCTCAGGATACGTTCGGCGTCTCCGCTCCGCACAAGGACCTCGTAAAGAAGTTCTCGTTCACGCCCGAACGGGTGGTAGAGGAGGCGCTCGCCTCGATACTAGAGGCCGCGCGCTAGCGTTTTTTTGCGTTTCGAAAAAAATTACAAGGGCCGCGTGCGACACGCGGCCCTTTTTCTCAGAATGCGGACCATGGTATTTATGGAAATTCCAAAAGATAAAACACAGTGCCGATTATTCGGTTATGAATGAGGCTTCTTCACGAAGGCCTTCTTTTACCGTCATCGCGTTCCGGCCGTTTCTTCGAATGATGTTACCGGAACGCCGGGGGCCGCCGCGCCCCTGTCGCTTCACCATACCGGTGGACGCTTCCTTTAGCCTTCGTCCTCACGACATATCTTGCCGCATTGGTGCCTTCGGCAATACGCGGTGCGGGTTTTATGGCCTCGACCTTTCTTTCCTTCAAGGTTCCGGTTCCTTCGGGGAATCATCTTGCACCGGTAAGCTGGTTCACCTTTTTCACATTGCCCCTGAAATGCCTCGTGCCCCCGCATTCGCCCACGATCCTCAGTATTTCCTCCGGTCCGGTAACGATAATACCCGACAGGACGTTTATACCGTACCGGCCGAACAGGTCGCCTGCGAGGGGGGTGGAGGAGCCTACGAGCATCGTCTTCCGGCAGCGTGCGGCGGCCTCCGCAAGCGGCTCGAACGTTTCGTTGATGAGAGAGGTTGCGGTGATGATTGCGACACTACAGGAAGGAAGAAGTTCGTACGCTGCTTTTTCGGGATAGAGCCCTTCGGCCTTCTTTGGTACCTTTTCGAATATTCGAAGCTCCCGTACACTCTGTTTGAGAATCGGAACGAAAGGTCCGAAGAAGCCCACCATCCCGACGACGTCGTCTTCTTTTGGGGAGAGGATTTCGAGCGCGTCCCCTTCGACGAGACCTTCCCGCTTCCTGTTGACGAGCGCGTTGACGGCGGCTATTCCCACGGTACGTTCGAGGAGGTCCGCCGAAGTGATGAGCTTGAGCACACTCGAAACGGGCTCGCCTGCAAACGGCCGTTCCCTCGAGATGCAGCCGGGCGGGATCTTCTCCCTGAACGTGTAGGCGACGCCGGTCTTTCCGCTTTCCAGACGCACGGCCGTGTAGCAGAGGCCGATCCTGACGTCCGAGATTCTTTCATTCCCGGCTTCCGATTCGGCGTACCTTCTCAATTCCTTCAGTATCATGAAGCGCTCCGGTATTGAATGGTGTTCGCGTCCTTCGATTACCAATATACTGTGTCGGCGACGAAACGTGAAAAAAAACGGGCCGGTTTTCAACCGGCCTGTTTGCAAACGTCAGGGTATCGCGTTCGGATGAGTTTGATGCCGCTATTCGGAGAGCAGGCTCCAGGATTTGGTAACCTTCATCTCATCGATACCGTAGGTGCAGTCGCCCGTACCTGATTGCCAGCTTTCGTCGAGAACGATGGAATCGACGCTCTCCCACGGGGAGGAAACAGTAATGGAACCATCGGGCGTCGGTACGCCGAGGGAAGTGTCGGGATCGACATAGCCGCTCAGCACCCCCGTTGAGAAATCATATTTGACGACAACGAGGTGGGTGCCCTTTTTGTTCGTCATTATCTGGACGGACTGGGTGCCATCGGAAAGACGGATGCTGTACCGGGAGCCTCCGGTCTGAGGGCCGCCCGCGAAGAACACGCCGCCAAGCCTGCCGGCGGCCGTACTGTCGTAGAAGCCGACGCCGAAACCTTCCGAGCCGTCGACCGTTACGATACCGTCCACGATAAAGCTCAGATATACGGCGTTCCGATCGGCCGCGGAAAGCAGATCCGTCTTCATGATGCTGCTCTGTGCCGCATCGTTCTGCGCGGTGACCCTGCCCGCGGCGCCGGACTCGGAGTAACCGGGCCAGACGTATCCCCCGGAGGCGACGTACTGTACCTTGGATGCAGGCGCCGGATCCGCGATCTCGATCCAGCTGCCCAATGCGTACGTATCGAGGTCTCCGCCGGTGGCGCCGTAGCCGAACGATTCGTACCCACCGAGCATGTCTCCGCGTTCCGTAGCGAAGCTCCACGTTGCGGTATCCGATATGCCTTCGAAGAAGTTGTTCGCGGAATCTTTGAATGCGGTCTCACCGATCAGGATGTAGTGTCCGGTGAGGCCGTCTAAATCGGACGACGGCGTTATCGTGACCGTGTCGGTACCGAGCCCGGTGACCTGTGCGGAGCCGGCGTCTATCTTCTCGAGGAGCGTATCCGTTTCGTCGTAGATGCCGATATACCCGCCTCCCGCATATACGGTCTCGGTGAATTCCATCTCGAGCGCCGTATCTAGCGTGACGTTCGTCGAGTCGTCTGCCGGATGGAGCGCCGTCACGGCGGGCGGGGTCGAGTCCGCGCTGTCGCCGGTCATGAAGTTCCACGACGCGTTGTCGATCCCGGCGAAATAGTTGCCCGATATGTCGTAGAAGGCGGTCTGGTCTATGGTCACCCAGTAGAACATCATCGCGGTGGGAAAGCCCGTAGTGTCTATCCTGATCGTATCGGTCCATGCGCCGGCGACCGGTCCGGAGGTCACGTCGATCTGTTCTCTCTCACCATAGCCCGACTCATAGATTCGTATGTAGCCGCTGTCGACGAATACCGGCTCGTCGAACGCGATCTCGAGGCTCGTGTTGAGCGGTACCATGATCTCACCCGGCGGGGGCGTGCGCCCTGAGATTTGAGGGGCAGTCGAGTCCGCCGCCTCGCCCGTGGTGAAGTTCCATGTCACGGCGTCTCCTATTCCCGCGAACGGGTTGGCCGACGGAGAGGCGTCGACGAACGCCCCCTCGTCGATCTGCACGTAGTGCGTATCGGAAGCAGTGAGAGAGAGCGCGCTGTCTATGAGTATCGTGTCGGTTCCGAACCCGCTTACCCGGCCTCCTGCAACGTCTATTGTTTCCACCGGTGAGGCGGAGTCATAAACCGTGACGTAACCCGACCCGGCCTCCACCGCCTCCGTGAAGACGATAATGAGGTTCGCGTTGAGTGGCAGCGCGGCGCTGCCGTCGTAGGGATATACCTTTTCGATGGTCGGAGGCGTGTTGTCCCTCACCGTGAAGTTCCATGACGAGGAGTCGGTGAGGCCTGCGAAGTCGTGGTTCGCCGAGTCTTTGAATGCGCCGGGATCGATAAGAACGTAGTAGCTCTCGAGCTCGATGAAATCCTCCGCCGGATCGACGGTAATCGTGTCCGTGCCGAAGCCCGTCACCGATGCGGAGCCTACGTCTATCGCCTCGAAGAGAGAGTCCCCGGGACCGTAAACCGTGATCATCCCTTCGCCATCGATGACCGCTTCGTCGAAGCCGATGACGAGATTCGCAGTCGGCAGCGCCGTCGTTTCGTCGTCCTGCGGCGACAATCCCGTTACGGAAGGAGGCTCGCTGTCGGGCTCGGTACCGCTTATGAAGTTCCACGTGGAGGTGTCCGGCGGCACTATCCCCGCATGATCGTTGTTCGCCGTGTCCCTGAACGCACCGGCGTCGATCTGTACGTAGTACCCCGTCGCTATTACGAAGTCGCCTGTCGGGTTTATTTCCACCGTGTCCGTCCCGAGACCGGCCACGAGGCCCGAGTTCACGTCTATGGTTTCGAACAGGGAGTCCGTCGAGTCGTAAATGTTCACGTTTCCGGTGCCGGCGATGACCGCCTCGTCGAAGGTGACGACGAGATTCGCGTTGAGCGCAACATCCGTCTGTTCGTCTTCAGGAAAGAGATCGGCGATTACGGGGCCGGCGAGGTTCGTCGAGGCACCCGCCTGAAAGTCCCATGAGGCGGTGTCCGTTATCCCGACGTGCATGTTGTCCGAGGCGTCCATGAAAGCTCCCGCATCGATCAGTACGTAATAGCTCTCCGATACCGCGAAGACGGAGGATGTATCCATTAAAAACGCCCTGTCCCCAATGGCGGTCACTCCGGTAGAAGTCACATCGATCGCCTCGAAGAGGAGGCCGCCCGAGTCATATATGTTCACATAACCCGTTCCAGCGTGAACCGCCTCGTCGAAGAAGATGACGAGGTTCGCGTTGAGCGGAACATCGGTATCGCCGTCCGCAGGCAGAACGGATGTGATCGAGGGAGCGCTGAAGTCTTTCCCGCCTTCCACACCCTCGCCCGTCGTTACGATATCACCGCCGGAGCTGCATCCGAAGAGCGCAATCGCTGCCGCCGCTGAGATACACAGTATATACATGAAGTGTTTTACTCGCATGTCGCACCTCGTAATTTCAGGTAAACCAAATTGAATATAACGCAGTTCTTATTTTTTTCAGGGTTTTGTTAAAAAAATATCAATAGTGGTATCTGAGACGCCTTCGTGGGCGCATGCGGCCGCAGGATGCGGTGTGCGCTCAGGGAGAGAAGATCAAGCCTTTCACGCGGTCGATGAGTTCCATCGCTCTGAGTCCGTCCGTCGCCGAGGAGACGGGCATATGACGTCGGTCCCTTGCGCATGACACGGCGTCGGCCATCATACCGGAGAAATACCCGGTAGGATACGGCCTGCGGGCTCGGGTTCTCGAAAGAGACCGCATTCCCTCGTAGTAGGGGCTTTGTGCGCTTTGATACTCCTCATACAGCCCGTTGCCGATCCTGATCCTGCCTCCTTGAAAGAAGAGGTCGAGCTCGAAGGTGACGTAGTTTCTTCCGGAGGCGACCTCGAGAAATAGCGGAACCCCTCCGGCTTCACCGGTTACGAGGATGGAATCCTGCGATTCGTCGCGATACCTGCGTGCGGCGAGGATCTCGATCTCCGATCCGGTGAGAAAACGGATGATATCGACGAGGTGGGTCCCGTCGTCGAGCAGGATACAGGCGGCGGGGCTCCTCTCTCCCATGAAGAGCGCCGCGTGGATCGAGCGAAGGGCGCCGAAGGACCTCGTTTCGATGTGCCGTTTCGCCGCCACGTAATCTTTCGAGTACCGTCTCTCGTGATTGACGAGTATTTTTACTCCCCCCTTTTCGTGCAGCAAAGCTATCTTTTTTGCCTCGGAAGCTGTTGGCGCGAGCGGTTTCTCACATACCACGACCCCGACTCCCCTGCAAACAGCTTCGCGGACGATCTCGAGATGCGTGTGTGGGGGCGTCGCGACGTGGAGGATGTCGATTCTGTGCGCGTCGAGCATCGCGCCCGTTTTGCCGTACGTCGTCCCCACGCCCCACTCTTTCTCGAACAGCTTTCGGCGGTCTTCGTCGGGATCACATCCGGCGACGAGGACGCAGTCGGGGTTTTTCACGATCGCCGCGGCGTGGGTCGCCGGTTTCTCCCTGAGCCTGTCTTCTTCGAGAAGCGAACCGATCCTCCCGAGGCCCGCCACTGCACAGGCGAGCGGTGCGCGATGCGTCACGGCGTGTCCTCCTCCCCCTTTTTCAGCGTGGGAATCGTGAGTATGTGGATGCTGACGCCTACGGCGACTGCGAAGAGCACGATACGGACCCAGAGTGTGGAGACAGCGAGGAGGGCGGAGAGACAGATCGTCACCCATAGCACGGCTATGACGAGCAGCTTCGCCGCAGGCGCCATTCCCCTGCCGCTGACGTAATTTCTGATATACCTGCCGAAGAGCCTGTTGTGGAGAATCCAGTAGTGGATTCTGCGGGAGCTTTTCGCGAACAGGAACGCGGCGAGAATGAGAAACGGGGTGGTCGGAAGAACGGGGAGAAAGATACCGATAATTCCGAGACCGAGAGAGAGCGACCCGCCTGAGAAGAGGAGGACCCTTCCTGCGACGCGTTTTCCGTTTTTTTTCATTTCTATTATAATTGTAGCACCGAAACGGCGGGACGGACAAGCAATCCGTTACATTGTGTGATGAAGCGAGATTCCGGTTGAAATCGGCGGCCGATCCGGTATACTGTCTTCAGCTTCACTGTGCCGGCGTATGAAAGGAAAAAAACCATGAAATCCCCAAAGGCCCTCGTTTTGTTGCTGGTTGCCGCAATATTCACGGTACCGTCGTTTCAGGGCTTCTGCTCGACCCTCGATGACGCGAGAGAGCTCTTCAGACAGCGCAGGCTCGATGATGCAATACTGTTTCTCCAAGAGATACTGACGGAGCTTTCCCCGTCCGAATCGAAGGAGGCGTGCGCCATGCTCGCGCGCTGCTACTGGACCAAGGCGACATACTATTCGAACGATCCCGATACACGCTTCGATCTGTACGGGAAGGGGCTCGCGGTAACGATCGAGGCCATTTCGACGCTCGGCGAGGAGGCGTCACTCTGCTACTGGCAGGCGGTTCTCTTGGGGGAGCGGGCGAACCTCCGCTTCAGCATCGAGTCGCTGCGTGTTTCGGAAACGATAAGAAAGCTGTGCGAGAGGGCGATCGAGCTGGACCCCTCGTTCGGTGACGGCGCCAGTTACGTCGTTCTCGGAAGAATGTACTTCAAGCTTCCCGGCCTTTTCGGCGGGAGCGCGAAAGAGTCCGTCCGCTACCTTCTCGAGGCCAGGCGGTATGTGGAGATGAAGCCGCAGAAAGAGAGGGCCCACACCGTGTACTACTTCCTCGCCGAGAGCTACGCCTTCCTCAAAGAGTACGAGAAGGCCCTTCGGGCGCTCGAGGCCGGACTCCGCTGCCCCAGAAATCCCGATGCGCCCTATGAGGACGAGGCGGACTACAGGGAGATGGAGATGCTTCGCGAGGAGATGGAAGAAAAAGCGGGAAAGTGAAACGGAAGTTTTTCGAAGCGCCGTCTTGCCGCGTGCCGGGAAAACGGCATCGCGGGCTGGATTCTTAAAGACGGGAAGGCGGCGACCGCCGGTTTATTCGCATTTACAGAGGCGAAGGTAAAAAAGGCGGGGCTTTGTAATGCCTTAAAGCGGGCGTCACCCGGAAAGATCAAAACCGCGATTCAGGATGATGCCCGCCCGATCCGAAAACGATTACTCCGCGCGGCGATTCGTTTTTTATCGCCTGCGATTACCACTAATGTCGTAGTAAAATCATCCGACACTAAAGTAAGGATAACCCATCCGTATATCGAGAGGAGCGTATGGATAAGAGCGTCAAGGAGCTTTTTGCGGTACTCGAAGTCCTCATAGCGAACCACAAGGAGCTTTTTTCCTGCGAGCAGAAGAAGGTGGAGTGTATCATCCGGCAGGACTGGCAAGGGCTCTCAGGAGCGCTGAAGCATTCGGAGGAGGTCTTAAAGAGCATCGAGACCGCGGAAAAATTACGGAGCCGGTGTCTCGAAACGCTTGGGTATGATGAATCGGCTTCCATGAGGTCTGTAATCGGGGATATTTCAAAGAAGCAGGCCGGGAAGCTGGAAGAAAGCACCAGGACGCTGAAACGCGTCATGGATGAGCTGAAAGTTATTAACGACAGGGTTCAAACGCTTCTCCAGAGCAGTCTTGAGGTGATAAACTTCTCCCTCTCGCTCTTTCAGGGTGAGGGTCCCTCAAGCAGGACGTACTGCATGAACGGGTCTGAAGAAAAAGGCGGGGAACGCTGTACCTCGCTTGTGCTGGATACAAAGGCGTAGAGAGGTCGATATGTCATCATCGTTTACAGGAATAGAGATAGGAAAGCGCGGGCTTCTTACAAACCAGACCGCGCTGTGGGTGACAGGCCACAACGTCTCGAATGCGGAGACCGAAGGATATTCGCGGCAGAAGGTGACGCTCGAGGTGTTCGATCCGCTGTATGTGCCGGGTCTCACCAGGGAACAGACTCCCGGACAGATCGGGCAGGGCGTGCAGGTGGAGAAGATCAAGCGGGCGAGGGACATGCTTCTCGAGGACAGGATCCTGAGTGAGAAGAACGGGCTCGGGTACTGGAAGTCGCAAAGCGACTGGATACGGCAGGTAGAGCTCGTACACAACGAGCCCACGGACAAGAGCATTATGCACCTGCTCGACAGGTTCTGGGCGTCATGGCAGGAGCTCGCCAACAATCCCGAGGAAACGGCGGCGAGGGAAACGGTCCGGGAGAACGGTATTGCGCTTTCACGGCATATAAACCACAACTATGAGGCGCTGTACTCGATACGGGAGAACATAGAAGCCGCGGTAAAAGGCCGGGTGGAGGAGATCAACGGTCTCGCATCGAGTATCGCGAAGCTGAACCGCGAGATACTCCGGTCGGAGTCGAGCGGGGACAATCCGAACGATCTGTGGGACAGGCGCGATCTCCTTATCGAGAGGCTCTCCGAGCTCGCGAACATAGGGATCGGTAGAAGCGACAAGGACGAGTTCATCGTATACATCAGCGGAAAGCACCTCGTGCAGGGCCAGCACTACGAGCGGCTTTTGACCGTGGCGAATCCGGAAAACGAGGGGTATTCCGATATCATCTGGGAGGTCGATTCCTCCCCGCTCGACGTCAAAACGGGCGAGCTCAGGTCGTTGCTCGACGCCCGTGATGTGGAGCTTAAGGGGCAGATTTCAAGCCTCGACCTGTTCGCCGTCAACCTCACCGACCTCGTCAACTCGATCCACCGCAGGGGGTTCGGCCTCAACCTCAGGACAGGCTTGCGCTTCTTTAAAGAGGACCCGGTATCGCTCGACCGGTCCGGCAATCACGATTTCAACAACGACGGGCTTTTGGACGGAACGGCGATCTTCCGGATCAGGGGAAGAAACGTCGTATCGAAGGGCGAGGTGGTCGGCCTTTCCGGAACCATACGGCTTTCCGACGACATCGAGGTCTCCTATACGCGTACCGATACCGTGGGCGAGATTATCACCAGGGTCAACAACTCGGACGCGGATATCAAGCTCTTCATCGACTCAGAGGGGAAACTCGTGTCGAAGTCCGACAGTCCCACCCAATACATATCGCATCTCGAGGACTCAGGCGACTTCCTCGCAGGGTATGCCGGTATCCTGCAAGCAAGCCGGGCGGCGGGCGGCTTCGACGCGGGCGAGCTAGACGGCGCCAGAAAGATAGCGGGGGATTTCATGGTCACGCAAAAAGCCCACCCCTCCGCCTGGATGATGGTGGACGACGCCATACTCGGCGAGGCCGAGTCGATCGCCGCTGCGGGCGGTGTCGACCTCACCGGCAACGGCGTGCCCGACATGTCCGACGGCGCGGGGAACGGGGACAACGCGCTCAAGATAGCGGGAATCAGGTTTTCCGAGACCATGATAGGCGAATCGAAGACGGTAAACGAGTTCTACCATGCGCTCATCACGGGTACCGGTCTCAGGGGGCAGCGGGCGGAGACGGAGACGGAGAACAGGGAGCTTTTAGTCGAGAACCTCGAAAACCTCAGGAAGTCGATATCGGGCGTCAATATCGACGAGGAGCTGGTAAACCTCGTGAAGTTCCAGCACGGCTACCAGGCGGCAGCACGGTTCGTATCGGAAGTAAACAGGATGCTCGATACGCTGATAAACAGAATATAACGGTACGGGAAGAGGGAAGGTCATGAGAATCACACATGGTATGATGGGCGACAATCTCATAAACATCGTTAAGAGAAATTCGCAGAAGATGGTCGACCTGCAGAGCAACGTCGCGACGGGTAAAAAGGCGAGGATTCCGAGAGAGGACCCCGTCGGAGTGGGCCACTCCATCCTGTACAACAGGGCCCTCTTCGAGCTTAAGCAGTACGAGAAGAACATCGACGACGCCAAGAGCAGAATGAACGTCGCGGACTCTGCGCTCGCCTCCACGACCGAGATCCTGCAGCGGGTGAGGGAGCTCGCTGTGCAGGGGGCGAACGGAATCTATACCAAGAATGACAGGGCGAAGATCGCCGTCGAGATCGAGGAGCTCTTGGAGGAGCTTGTCAATACCGCGAACACGAAGTACAAGGGCAAAGCGGTCTTCGCTGGGAACGAGACGCTCGAAGACCCGTTCCGGGTGAAGAGAAGCTTCTCCAAGTATGCGGGGAGCGAGGTGATCGAGCGCGTCGAATACTTCGGCGATATCGGCAAAAGGAACAGGGAAATCGCGAGGGGCGACGTGCTTCCGGTCAATGTGGCGGGAAACGAGATCTTCTGGGCGGAGAACTCGATGCTTTTCTCGGCCGTCGATGCGACCGACTATATCGTGAGCGGGGACGCTTCGGTGATGATCAACGGCACCAGGGTCGGCTTCAAGGCCGGTGACAACATCGAGATGATAGTGAATCGGATAAACAACGCCCACGTTCCGGTTCGGGCCTCCGTCAACCGGATGAACGGCGGCATCATTATAGAAACGTCGTCCGCGAGGGATATATGGATCTCCGATATCGAGGGAGGGAGCGTCATGCAGGACCTCGGTGTCATATCCGGCAAAACGCCGCCTTTAAACCTTTCGCCCGCCGCCCGGCGGTTCGGCGGCACGGTTTTCGATATGGTGCAGAGGCTGCGCGACTCGCTTTATATGGACGACGGCGAGGATATCGGTACGAGGGCGCTTGCAGGGGTAGATCTTGCGCTCGACAACGTCCTCAAATACAGGGCAGAGCTCGGCGCGCGGTCGAGCAGGCTCGATATCGTGAAGGCCCGTGTCATTTCCGATCAGACGTCGATCGAGGAGATACTGTCAAGAAACGAGGATGTAGACGTTGCCGATGCGATTACGAACCTGAAGCAGCTCGAGCTGGCGTATCAGACGGCGCTGGGGGTTTCCGCGCGTATTATTCAGCCTACGCTTCTGGATTTCCTGCGCTAAAAGCGGGGGGGGTCCGTGTCGTATAGAAAAGACCGTGATTTTCAGGAGGGAGAAATGAAGCTTAAGACAAGGCCGTACGGCGAAATCGAGGTACACGAGAAGCAAAAGGTACACTTTCCCGAGGGGCTCATCGGGTTCGAGGATATCCACGACTACTACATGCTCGACTCGAAAGAGGGGCCCTTCTACTGGCTGCAGGCCTCCTGCGAGCCGGATATGGCGTTTCTTCTCATCGATCCGAGGGTGTTCATGGAGGACTACGAGCTGGCAATCTCCGAATCGGAGCTTCTGCAGCTTTCGCTCGAATCGCTCGACGACATGCTGGATTTCGCCATTGTCACCGTGCCCGACGATCCGTCCATGATTTCAGCGAACCTCATGGGGCCCGTCGTCATAAACAGAAAGACGAGGGTCGCGCGACAGGTGATCTCGCAGAGGGACGACTACGGGGTGAAACACTACATACTCGAGGAGATGAAGCGGGAATCCGCCAAGCTCGCGGAGACATGCTGATGCTCGTGCTTACGCGAAAAGTCGACGAGAGCATCATGATCGGGGACGAGACGGAGATAACGGTAGTAGAGATCAAGGGAGACTCGGTAAAGCTCGGCATCTCGGCCCCGAAGAGGATAACGGTTCACAGAAAAGAGATCTACCTCGCGATACAACATGAGAACATAGATGCATCGAAGACAGCCGTCGACCGGATCATCCGGATCGGCGGAATGCTGAAGAAAAAGAAGAACTAAGAACGTGGGCTGACCGGCCTTTGTTCGGTACCCTGCCGGAGTCTATTCACCAATCGCATCAAAAGGACAGATCGAACCGCATATGCCGCATCCCGTACAGAGCGCGGGGTTGATTTGCGCGGTCCATTCTCCCCCGCCACGAGCGGCCTTCTCTATTGCGGGACAGCCGAGACCGAGACAGAGCCCGCACCCCCTGCACCGGTCCGGGTCGACGCGGAGGGTCTTCGCCTGACGCGATTTGTCCCTGAGGATGCACGGCCTCCTCGATATGAGCAGAGAACACCCTTTCCGGGCGATCTCCTCGTCGAGCGCATTTTCCGTCTCCTTCATATCGTAGGGATCGAAGACCCTGATACGCTCGATTCCCGCCGCGGATGCGAACCGCTCTATACTGGCGCTGAAGGTCGATTCTCCGCTCAGTGTCCGGCCGGTGCCCGGGTGCTCCTGATGACCGGTCATCGCGGTGACGCGGTTATCCAAAACGATGATGACGAGATCGCCGCGATTGTAGCCGATGTCGAGCAGGCCGGTGATTCCGGAGTGAAAGAAGGTGGAATCGCCCAGTATGCCGACAACCGGGCGGTCGATTCCGCTCTTGGACACGCCCATGGCCGCGCTGATACCGGCGCCCATGCATAGTATCGTATCGAGGGACTCGAGCGGTTTCAGTCCCCCGAGACTGTAGCACCCGATGTCTCCGATTACCACGGGCTTGAACTTTTTCAGCGCATAAAAGACGCTGCGGTGGGGGCAGCCGGGGCACAGCACGGGCGGACGGGGGGGCGCCTGATGTTCTGCGGGTGAAACAAAAAAAGGAGCGGGCTTCTTCTTCGTTTCGGGAAAGAGGCGTGCTTTGACCTCCTCGAGCGTGTCGGGTGAGAGTTCCCCGATACGGGGCAAAAGATCGGTTCCCGCCGGCGTGATTCCCAATGACCGGACGTAATCGGTAATGAAACCGTCCAGCTCCTCGACGACGAGGAGGATCTCCACCTCCCTGGCGAAGGCCTCGATAAGGCTCCGCGGGAACGGATAGCTCATTGCAAGCTTCAGTATCGAGGCTTCGGAAAACACCTCCTCGACATACTGGTAGCTGATTCCCGAAGTTATTATTCCGATTCGCCTGTCCCGCAGGATCGTTTTGTTCTCGTCGAGGCGTTCCGCATAGCCGGTGAGCCGTTCGAGCCGCTGTTGTACGAAGACTCTCCTCTGTCGTGCATACAGTGGGACCATGAGATATTTTTGCGGTTTCTTTTCCCATCTGGGCACGCTCGTGTGACGGCGCTGTTCGGTTTCCACAACCCCCTTCGAGTGCGATATGCGTGTGGTTCCCCTCAGGATGACGGGAGTATCGAACTGTTCCGAGATCTCGAGTGCGAGTCCGACGTACCGCCTCGCCTCGTCGGAGTCGGACGGTTCGATGAGCGGCACCTTTGCGAACCGGGCGTAGTTTCTCGAGTCCTGCTCGTTCTGAGAGGAGTGCATGCCGGGGTCGTCGCAGACCAGCACAACCAGTCCCCCTTCGATCCCCGTGTAGGAGAGGGTCATGAGCGGATCGGCCGCGACGTTGAGTCCGACGTGCTTCATCGTCGCCATCGCGCGGACTCCGGTCATCGCGGCGCCTGCGGCCACTTCAAGCGCCACCTTCTCATTCGGCGACCACTCGCAGTACACTTCGCCGTACGATACGAGATTCTCGAGTATCTCGGTGCTCGGGGTGCCCGGATAACCGCTCGCCACCGCCACGCCGCCTTCATATGCACCGCGTGCAAAGGCCTCGTTTCCTGACAACAGACGTTTCATTTTCGCTCCGGTACTGGATTGTGAGGGTATAAAAAACCCGCTGGTGCCGTGTGCCGGTTCCTTTTTTGAACCTGGATAACCAGGTGGGTCGTCTCACGCCTGCTTCATGTGCTCTTAAACCACTAGGGCGAGCGCATTCCACAGCCAGATGTTGACATCCCGTTATTCTGAGTGTTGGCTCAAAATATGGTAACCGCCATCACAAACACAGCAGGCACTTAATAATTTAATATCGATACCGTGAAGGGTAAATAGAAGAATCCTGGCGGCGCTGATGCCGTTTGAAGCCGATGCGAGGGATGTATTCGATTACAGAAGAACGCGCAGTATCGCGCCACAGCGTGATTCTTCTTTCAGGTTGAATACCGAATATATAATGTTTTCCGTCCAGATAATGGCTATAAAAAAGGCGCTTATCCGAATTAGTTGATAAGGATAATCGCATAAACTAAAAAGGCCATTTTCCACATTGAATACTGTTTTTACTGCAATAGTACTTTAAAAATCGTGGTATAAAACAGAGCGAGGGTTTCTATCATAAATACAGAAACTGAATAGAAACTAATACAAAAGACTTTTACCCTTTGTTCAATTTATAATTCACGTGATTTATAGTCAAATATGGTTCTTCTCCAAAATAGTTGCAATAAATATGGGAATATTAATCATGACACCCATAACGTTTGTTTGACACTGCGTGAGATATCATGCAAGAAAAGATCAATATAACTCATGGTAATGCTTATAGTTAGTAACTACTTTCATTGTATTTTTTCACCTAAATCGGAGAAGAACCTCGAATATCAGCAAGGAAATTGGAGAAGAACTAAAAAAAGAATGCACGCCGGTTTTAAAGCGGCCGCATGAGCGGGAAGAGGATGACGTCTCGCAGGTTTTCCTCATTCAGGAGGAGCGCGACGAACCTGTCGACGCCGAGACCGAGGCCGGATATCGGCGGCATGCCGTATTCCATCGCCTCTAAGAAGTCCTCGTCGACTGGCATCGCTTCGGCATCGCCGCGCCGCCTGAGCTCGGCCTGCGTTTCGAACCGTTCGCGCTGGTCTACGGGGTCGACGAGCTCACTGTAGGCGTTCACGATCTCCCAGCCGTTTACCACGACCTGAAAGCGGTCGGTGACCCTGGCGTCTTCGTCGTTTTTCCTGGAAAGCGGAGAAAGCCCGATAGGATGATGGATCAAGAAGACGGGACCGTCGAGGTTCGGCCGGGACACTTTCTTGTATAGCGCATCCACCAGAGGTCCGAACCCCATCTTATCGGAGTCCTCTATCTCGATACCGCGCTCGTCGAGCGCCTTTCTCAACCCCCGCTCGTCCCCACCTTCGACCTGAAAGATGTCGATACCGGCGTCGCGAAGCAGAAGATCGCGTACGCTCCACGTCTCCCACTCACCCCCGAAATCGATCTTCTTTTCGCCGAACGTTACCTCGGTCTTTCCGTTCACCGCCGAGACGACGTCGGCGATAAGCTCTTTTGTGAACTTCATGTTGTCCGAATAGTTCCAGAATGCGGCATACCACTCGAGCAGCGTGAAATCCTGCAGGTGCGACGGGTCGATCCCCTCGTTCCTGAAACAGCGTGCGAACTCGTACACCCTGTCGAGCCCTCCCGCGATACAACGCTTGAGATAGGTCTCCGGTGCGATCCGGAGGTACAGGTCTAAGTCGAGCGCGTTGTGGTGTGTGGTAAACGGCGTCGCGATCGCGCCGGAAGGCTTCGTCTGGAGGACGGGCGTCTCGACCTCTATGAAACCGTGTCTGTCGAGATAGTCCCGCATCGCCCTGATGATGCGCGTCCTTTTTTCGAACTTCTCGAGGGTTCCCTCGTTCATGCAGAGATCGAGGTAGCGCCTGCGGTAGAGCAGCTCGCGCTCCTGCAGGCCGTGCCACTTTTCAGGGAGGGGACGAAGCGCCTTGGAAAGGAGCTCGAACCGTCCTACGTCCAACGTGACCTCTCCAAGCTTTGTCTTGAAGATAGAGCCCGCCGCGCCGACGAAATCCCCGATGTCGATATATTTCTTGAAGAACGAGAACAACCCGGCCTCGATCTCCTGCGCCTGTAGTGCGATCTGGAGCTTTCCCGTGTTGTCTTTTAGAGTGGCGAATATCAGCTTGCCGAACTTTCGTATCGTCATCACCCGGCCCGCGATCCGGACGTTTTCCGTGCCGACGGCAAGCCCGCCCGCCTCGAGGAGGGTGCGGTTTCTCTCGAACCTGTCCTTGTAGGGAAAAACGCCTATCTTGCGGATCTCCTCGATCTTCTTCAGGCGTACCTCTCTTTCGTCATTTCCCATGCGTGTTCCTCTTTCCCTTTACGATGTTCTCGAGTCTCGACCTCGGCTGAAGGTCGAGATCGGACCGTTCGCCGAGCCCGTGCTTGTGATATGCGAGGCCGGCGACCATTGCGGCGTTGTCCTGCGTCAGCCCGCGTGCGGGAAAATAGCTTTCGAATTCGGTTTCATTCATGAATAACCTTCTGACCCGGCTGTTGTTTGCGACGCCGCCCGCAACCGCCACCCGTCGTATACCGAGGTCTTTTACCGCCCGTTTGGCCTTTATGAGGAGCACGTCCGTTGCCGCCTTTTGAAAGGAGGCGGCGATGTCACAGGCGGTACTTCGGGCCCCGGGTGTTTTAAACCGCTCGGACTGATTGATGACGGCGTTCTTCAGGCCGCTGTAGCTGAAGTTGTACCGGTCCGGATGGTTTTTGCTTTTATCGCCCGCAAGCGTCACGATCGGAAAAAAAAAGGCGTTTTCGTCGCCTTTTTTCGCGGTTTCCTCGATCGCCGGTCCTCCTGGGTATCCGAGACCGAGATGTTTCGCCACCTTGTCGAAGGCCTCGCCGGCGGCGTCGTCCAGAGTGCTTCCCAGAATCTCGTAACCGCCGATACTCTCCGAGCGCAAAAGAAGCGTGTGTCCGCCCGAAATGATGAGGGCGATGAGGGGATATACCGGGTCATTGTCGAAATGCACGGAGTAGAGATGCGCCTCGATATGATTTATCCCTATGAGCGGGATGGCGAGAGAGGCCGCTATCGTCTTCGCGGCGATCAGTCCCACGAGAAGAGATCCTATAAGTCCGGGATGGGAGGAAACGGCGACCGCGTCGATCCCTTCGAAACCGGTACCGGCCTCCTCAAGCGCCTCTTCGATGACGTAGTTGATGACTTCGCTGTGCCGCCGGGAAGCGATCTCCGGGACGACTCCCGCATACCGCTCGTGAAACTCGAACTGGGTGGCCACGACATTACTGAGGATCCGGGTCCCGTTGCGGACCACCGATGCCGATGTCTCGTCGCACGACGTCTCTATCCCCAGTATGTTCAAGAGTTTCCCTTCTTGTGGTTTTGCAAAGAATATCGGTCGCGGTGTCCGTTCGTCAATAGAAAAATGGGATCTGTCCCCTGGCGGGTGTCGTGACAGCCTTCAGTATGATGTAAAAAACGCGTGCGGATTACTTGCATAAAGAGGTATATGCACGGACAATGGATGTGACCTTTTTACGAATGAATAAGCCGATTTACCGTCGGGATGACGGGATTACCGCATATGAGAAGGAGTCCGCAATGAAAATTTTGCTCTATCTGTGGCTCGATAATGATAAAGACACGACAGATGTTGTGGTGTGCCGTGAGAACGAATGGCCGACATCAGACGGCTAATTCTCCACCGCCTCAGAGGCGAATATGAGCATAAACCGCTCTTTTTCGAGCTCAAGAAGCTGCCGTTTCAGGACCTCGAGCGTGTGCGTCTTCGTGATGTGTCCGATGCCGATTGCGGTTGTTTGCTGTTTCGCCAGGGTTTTCAGTCGTTCGAATTGGCCATTAATATGGTCGAAGCTGTCCTCGTTGTCCAAGAAGACGTCCCGTCTGGCCGCGGGAACGTTACGCTCGCGCGCGACCTCATACCCGCATGACCCGCTCGTTGTAAGGCTGTCGACGAAAAAAAGCCCCCTTTCTTTCAGCGAATCCAGGGTGTATCGCATTAAAAGGCGGTCCTGCGTCGCTTTTGAGCCCATATGATTGTTCGCACCCACCGCGTGAGGGTTTTCGGCCGCCATGCGTCCGAGCTTGTACTCGACGTCGAGTTGCGTATCGCCCGTAAGAATCGCAAGCGGTCCCGGGTCCGTTTTGGGATAGGAGATCGGCTCCATCGGTATATGGATCATCACCTCGAAGCCGCCGTCGTGAAGGAGGCGGGCGTATTCGCCCGACATTTCCAAATCGGGGAGAACGCTGAAGGTCAGTTTGCCGCCGAATTCCAGATATTCGCTAAGTCGCGCCGACGGATACCCCACATCGTCGATTATAACCGCGATACGGTATACCTCCTCCTTTTCCACCGGCGGTGCACCCTTCTTTTCCTTAACGGGAGGGGGAGGGACAATCTTTCCGGGCGGCCGCACCAATAAAAGAAAGACTGCGGCTGCGGCGACCACGGCTGCGGCGCATATGGGGAGGTAATTCTTTTTTCTCCCACGGGTTTTGACCATTTCTCCTGTCCTAAAAACGAATATCATGCAGAATATACTTGCAATCTGTCGGGTATTGTATACATTAATGTCTGACGCATGGCAGAGTACCGACACAGATAATATCGGGAGAACGGCAGCATGGTTGAGGACATAAGAGGCATCCTTCACTACAACTACAGGATAACGGCGCAGAAATTCAGGGACATGTCCGTTAATGCAGAGCGGTTCGGAACGGAACAGAACCTCTACGATACTGCGGAGAGAAACGAGAAGACACTCGAAGACCTCCTGACGATTACGAGGGAGCTGAAAAAGGACCGGCGGTATGCCCTCGTCGACTCCTATGCGGAGGGTAATGTACTCGTAAAACTCGAAGCAAAGGCGGAGAACATCCTCCGCGGAATCCGGGAGAGGGCGGCGAACATACTGGAGCTCGATCCCCTGTTCATTCGAAAGGCAGGGCAGATATTCGATGCCTTCGAAGAAGCGGTCGGTTTATAGATCTTTATATCCCCTTTTACCTCATGAAATATTATTTCAGTGGCTTTCTCCTTCCATCAGCCGTTATATTGAATGTGGCGGCACGACGTATACCGCATTTCGTATTCCGTTGACGTCGTCGTTTTTCATTACGGTAATTCCAAAATAGTAATGCGTTATGGAAAATAAACTCCAGGAGATCGTCGAAAGTTTCGAGCGGAGTTTCGGCGGTGATTTCGGTGCGCTGTTCACCGATTCCCGTACGGATTCACCCGTTCATGTCACCGGTCTGAGCGGATCGAGCAGGGCGCTTTTTATCCTTTCTCTGTACCGGAAAACCAAAAGGGCGATCGTCGTGGTCACGAGGAATAACCGTGAAGGCGAGAGGTTTATAAACGATATAACCCTCCTGTTTCCGGATACACCATGTTACATGATGCCTTCGAAAGAGACCCTGCCCTATGACCGGTCCGAGCCGCTTACCGAGCTTACGGCGAAACGGATAACCGCGCTCAATGCGCTGCTCGGAGGGGAGAGGAGCATCTACATCGTGCCGGTACGGTCTTTCATCGACCTGTTCATGCCGAAAGATCTCTTTTTATCGTCCCTGTTACGGCTGAAACGCGGGGATACAGTGCCGCTTGTCGAGGTGGACGGGCGTCTTGCCGCGCTGGGGTATGAGAAAGAGGAGCAGGCGGTAGTACCGGGAAATTTTGCAAGAAGAGGAGATATTCTCGATATATTCGTTTACGGCGAGGAACATCCCTGCAGGGTGGAATTCCTGGGAGACGAGATCGAATCGATACGTATGTTCTCGAAGACCACGCAGCGTTCGATCGAACCGCTCGAGGAGATATGCATCCTCCCGGCCAGGGAGGTCGTCTTGGACCGTAATTCAATCGACCGCGGTCTTCGGGAGGGGGCGGGCGGCGAACGGGAATTAATGGAGCTCATCGACACGGAAGGTTTCTTCCCCGGTATTGAGATGTATACTTCGGTGCTGTATCGTAATCCGTCCACGGTAGTCGATTACGCAGGATCCGAAACCATGTACCTCTTCGTTTCGATCGAGAGCTGCAGGGAGCAGGCGGCATTCTTTAAAAACGAGACGGCAAGGCTCTACGAGGAGTTTGGGGAGAATGGGGTAAAAGAGTTCATCCCTAATCCCCGGGACATGATGGCGGACTTCGAAGGGCTCGTCGCACGGACCGGGCCCTACCACAGCATATCCCTTTTGCCTGCGGAGGGGACAAAGACGCTCGATTTCGGTATCGAGGAAAAAAAAGGCTACAGGGGCCAGATCAGGGAGTTTAAGGACGACCTCGTGACACTGTTGGAGGACGGATGGACGGTAGTTGTGGGTGCGGGCTACGAGGGGCAGACGAACAGGCTGCGTGAGCTCTTGCGGGATCTCTGCGACCGGTATGAAAACCTTTTGATTATGACGCTGGACCTGAGTGAGGGATTTTACTCCCCTAAGATGAAGCTGTTCGTCGTGCTCGACCGTGAGATATTCAACAGAAAAAGGCGGTACAAGCGGAAATTTCTCGAATCGAAATCCGCTCCGATCGAGGGTATCTTTGCGATAGCGGAGGGAGATTACATCGTCCATATCGAGCACGGGATAGGCGTCTACCGTGGTATCGAACGGCTTACCTCCCGGGGTGTGGTGAAGGACTTCGTCAAGATCGAGTACCGTGACGGCGATGAGATTTTCGTTCCGGTCGACCAGATTAACATACTCCAGAAGTACATCGGGCAGGAGGGGAGGGTTCCGAGAATCGACCGCCTCGGTTCCGGGCTCTGGAAGAGGGTGAAGGATCATGTCAAACGCTCCGTGAAGGAGCTCGCGAGCCAGCTTCTGGAGCTTTACTCCGCCCGTGAGAGCCTTCAGGGTCACGCGTTCGGGGGCGACACGGAGTGGCAGTACGAATTCGAGTCGGGCTTCAGGTATGAGGAGACTCCGGACCAGCTTCGGTCCATAGAGGAGATCAAACGGGACATGGAGGCTAAAAGGCCCATGGACCGGCTGGTATGCGGAGACGTCGGCTACGGCAAGACGGAAGTGGCCATACGTTCCGCATTCAAGGCCGTAATGGACGGCAAACAGGTCGCCGTGCTGGTACCGACGACCGTTCTCGCCGAGCAGCACCTCAATACATTTATCGATCGATTTTCGTTTTATCCGATACGGGTGGAAATGCTGTCTCGTTTCAGAACAAGGTCCCAGCAGCGTAAGATAATCGAGCTCCTTGAAAAAGGGGAGATCGACGTGGTCATCGGCACACACCGCCTTATCCAGGATGACGTCCGGTTCAAAGACCTCGGTCTCGTGATAATCGACGAGGAGCAGCGGTTCGGAGTGGAGCACAAGGAGAAGCTCAAGCAGCTCAGAAAGCTCGTCGACGTCCTCACGATGACCGCCACACCGATCCCCCGGACCCTGTACATGGCGATGAACCGCATCAGGGACATGAGCGTGATAGAAACCCCGCCGCGCGAGCGTATGCCGATCGAGACGTTCGTCATGGAGTACAATGAGAACGTCGTCTCGAGCGCGATACGACGCGAGATCGAGCGTGACGGGCAGGTGTATTTCGTGCATAACAGGGTTCGGACCATCGAGGAGCGGGCGGAGCGGCTTCGTATGCGTATGCCGGATGTTACCTTTGAAGTGGCGCACGGACAGATGGACGAGCACGAGCTCGAATCGATAATGCAGGCCTTCTATGACCAGGAGTTCGAGGTTCTCGTTACCACCACGATCATCGAATCGGGCCTGGATATTCCGAACGTAAATACGATCATCCTCGAACGCGCCGACAGGTTCGGGCTCTCCCAGCTCTACCAGCTTAGAGGAAGGGTGGGAAGAGGAAAACGAAAGGCGTACGCATATCTTTTCTACCCGCCCGGAATACAGATCACGGAGCAGGCTCAGAAGAGGCTCGTCGTCATCAACGACCACACGGAGCTCGGGGCGGGATTCCAGATCGCGATGAAGGACCTCGAGATTCGCGGAGCGGGGAACGTACTGGGGAAAGAACAGCACGGTGAGATGCTTGCGGTCGGGTACGAGATGTATATAAAGCTGCTCGACCAGGCGATAGATGAGCTCCGGCTCGGCGAAGCCTACCGGGAGGAGATCGAACCGGTGCTCGACCTGGACTACAAAGGATACATACCGAAACGGTATATGGGGAGCGAAAAACTTCGAGTTGAGATCTATAAGCGGCTTGCGGGGCTGAAGAGCTCGGACGATCTCGCCGCGCTCGAGGAGGAGGTAAAAGACCGTTTCGGTCCGCCGCCGGGAGAGCTTGTCGCGCTCTTCGAAGTCGTCCGGCTCAGGGTTCTTTGCAAGACGGTCGGTATCAGGTCCGTTCGCGAGCGGGAGAACGAGCTCGAAATAACGTTCGAGCAGAGCAGGATAGATATCATATCGCTGCTCAGAAAGATAAACGAAAATCCGAAAATATTCAGCATTTCGCCGAGAAACCGCGATACGCTGCATATCTACAAACGGTTTCAAGACAACGGGGAAAAACTGGAATTCTTACGGGAGCTTTTCGGCTATGAAGACGGTTCCTGAAACGGAGTTAAAGGCAAGGATTGAGTCGCTTTCCACCCGACTGGCGAAAGAAAGAGTCGACATCGCGCTGATCGTACAGCACGTCGACAGGTTTTACTTCACCGGTACGATGCAGGACGGGGTCTTCGTTCTTCCGCAAACGGCGTCGGGAAGCGGGTTCGAGTCGGGTGCGCTCTTTGTGAAGCGGACTCTCTCGAGGGCAAAGGCCGAGTCCCCGCTCCCCCGAATCTTCGGGCTGGAACGGTTCGCCCGGATAGAAGAGTACGTAAAAGACTGCGGGTTCTTGGACGGTGTGATCGGTGTAGAGGCGGACGTCATTCCCGCCTCGCTGTACCTTTCTTTGAAAGAGCTTTGGCCGAGGACGAAGTTCGTCGACATATCCCCCGCGATCAGGGAGATCCGGGCCGTGAAGTCCTCGTTCGAGATCGACATGATCCGCGAGGCGGGAAGAAGGCTCGACAGAGTCTTCGCACGTGCATCGGAGTGCATACAGTGTGGTATGACGGAGTACGAGCTGTACTCGCATATAAGCGGCGCGCTCCTCAAGGAGGGGGCCGGACCGTTCATACGGGCGAGGAGGTTCAATATGGAGGTCCTTCCCTGTTTCGTGCTGAGCGGCCCGAGCGCGGCGAAACATTCCCTTCTCGATTCCCCCTCTTCGGGCGGAGACGGCCGTACCGTCGCATATCCTGCGGGGTCGGGGAACAGGAAGATTGAAAAAAGAGAGCCGATCCTGATCGACATGGTGTTTTCCCACGAGGGGTACCAGGTCGACTGCGCCCGTGTCTTTTCCATAGGGGAACCCGCGCCGAAGTATATGGATGCGCACGAGGTATCGAAGAGCTGCCACGAGTTGTTCCGAGAGGCGGTGTCCCGGGGGAAGCGTGTGGCGGATATAGACAGAGAGCTCAGGGAAAAGGTGGCTGCATGCGGCCTCGAGGACGTATTCATGGGATCCGTAGGCTTTATCGGGCACGGGATCGGTCTCGAGCTCGACGAGTTTCCGATAATCTTCAAAAGATTTCCCGGGACGGTTGAGGAGGGGATGGTCGTGGCCTTTGAGCCGAAGTTCGTCTTTGACGGCGGTACGGTCGGCTACGAAACCACATATGCGGTGGAGAACGGCGAGTGTACGCCGTTGAACGTGTTCGAAACCGCAATCGGGATACTCTAGATTTCGGTTGTCCGGTGTCACCCAATAGGTTAGATTAGTGACGTCGGGTTCCCTGTCGCGCCGAACGGGGCGAAGTCTCTTGTGGTATCAAAGCGGCAGCATGAAGAGGAACAATAAGCCCGGCAGCGGTTTGCAGCGGTTTACCATTGTTGAGAAGTATATATGAGCCGTAATCTACCAAACCTGAAGGGAATCGGGATGAGACGTATCACGGCAGGGACGATAGCGATTGCTGTTTTCACGATCGGCGTTCTCGGCTACCGGGCTTTTTTCGGGGCCTCCGACTGCTCAGCGGACGAGATCCGCGGGCCGGGAGACGGCGGAGGGTTCCTCCTCGCTCAGGAGCTGAAAACGAAGGGAACCGGGCAGTGGGTGGCAAAGATCGACGATACGACCATCTCGACGGATGAATTCGAACGGGAGTTCGGCGTACACGTATACTCTCTCCCGATCGACGAGGCACAGAAAACCAAATACAGGGACGACCCGGCCAATAAGAAGAAGTTTCTTGCCAATCTCATCAACGAATATCTCATCTACAAAAAGGCCCTGAAGGAACGGTACGACAAGCGCAGCGACGTGCAGGACCTTCTCAAGGCGGTAGAGCGGCGTGCGATCATACAGGTATACTTAAACGACAAGATAGAGCCGAAACTAACCGATATACCGGACGAGCAGATAGAGGCCATATATAACCAGAACAAGAAGCTGTTCGCCGGCGTGGATATCGACGTCGCCCGCCAGCAGATCCGGATGCAGCTTCTGCAGAAACAATACAACGATTACCTCAACGAGCTCATCGATTCGTTGAAAGGCGAAGCGAAGGTGGTCAAGAACAGCGATCTTAATCTCTGATGCCCTCTATGCCGCCCGCAGGGGGCTTTTTATTTCAAGCCACATCTTTCGTAAGGGATACGTACCCTTGACTGTTTGCTATCCTGCGGGATATGTTGTAGTAGTAATCCAGATACCGGGGAACGCGGGATGGCGATAGACGTAAAACGGTTTCTTGCGCAAAAGCTCCTGGAAACGGTAGGGGAGGATGCCGGGGACCCGTACGGGCTTATCGAGAGACCGCCGAAGGAGGAGTTCGGAGATTACGCGATACCCTGTTTCGGGTTCGCAAAAAAATTCAAAAAAGACCCGAAACTGATCGCCTCCGACCTTGCCTCTCAGATAACGCCGGGGGGGCTTCTTGCAAAGGCGGAGTCGCTCGGTCCCTACCTCAATCTCTACATAGACAGAAAGGTTTTCACGAAGGAGGCGATCCTGGCGCTTCGCAGGACGGGATTCGAAGAAATTCGAGCGGACGGGGAGGGGAAGACGGTGGTAATCGACTACTCCTCGCCGAATATCGCGAAACCGTTCGGTATCGGGCACCTCCGGTCAACGGTCATCGGCGGCTCTTTGAAGCGGATATTCTCGTTCTGCGGTTTCAAAACCGTCGGCATCAACCATATCGGCGACTGGGGGACGCAGTTCGGGAAGCTCATCAGCGCATATAGGCGCTGGGGGGACGAGCGCGCGCTGGAACACGATCCGATACGGTATTTATACGATCTTTACGTGCGGTTTCACGCGGAGGCGGAAAAAACGCCGCAGTTCGAGCAGGAAGGGAGGGAGTGGTTCAACCGCCTTGAAAAGGGGGACGAGGAGGCCCGTGAGCTCTGGCGGCGTTTCAGGTCTCTCAGCATAGAGGAGTTCAAACGCATATACGAAAGGCTTGACGTCTCGTTTGATTACTATACGGGAGAAAGCTTTTACGAAGACCTCCTCGACGAAACAGTCAAAGCGGTAAAAGCGAGCGGCATCACGCAGATGAGCGAGGGTGCGCTCGTGGTACCGCTTCCGGACATGCCGCCGGCGTTGATACGCAAGCAGGACGGGTCCACGCTGTACCTGACGAGGGACATCGCGGCGGTGCTTTATAGGAAGAAAGAGTACGATTTCGACGTCGCGCTCTATGTCGTGGGAAGCCCGCAGGCGCTTCATTTCAAGCAGCTGTTCACGGTGCTGGCCCGCATGGGGAAGGGCTGGGCCGAACGCTGCCACCATGTCCCGTTCGGACAGATACGGTTTGCCGATGAAGCGATGAGCACGCGAAAGGGTAACATCGTCTTTTTAGAAGAGGTGCTGGACAGGGCGGCGTCTCTGGCGCGGGGGATCATCGAGGAGAAAAACCCCGGCGTCCGAAACAAGGTCGAAACCGCCGAGGCGATAGGCGTCGGTGCCGTGATATTCAACGATCTGAAGAACTCGAGGATAAAGGACATCGCCTTCGACTGGGATGAGATGCTCAACTTCAACGGCGAGACGGGGGTCTACCTGCAGTATACCCATGCGAGGATTAAAAGCCTTCTTTTGAAGCTCGAAAAGAGGTACAAGATCCCCGGGATCGAGGCGGTATCGGATATATCCTTCGGAGAGGAGGGGTATGAGGTCGCAAGGCTCCTGAATGAGTTCGAGGCTCAGGTTCGCCGGGCAAGATCGGAGTTCGAGCCCTCCGTGATCGCCCGCTACCTTCTCGAAGTCGCAAAAGCCTTCAACGGTTTCTATAATGCTCATCGCGTCATCACCGGCGACAGGGACGAATCGCTTTCCCGGGGGCTCGTCGCCGACTGCTGCCGCAAGGTGCTCAGTCAGGGACTCGAGCTGCTCTGTATACGGGCGATCGAGGAAATGTAAGCGGCCTTTGGCCGTCAACCTTCGGCCGCCGGTTTGGCGATTCAATCATCGACTACGAATGAATCGAACACGGCAAGTGAAACAGTAACACCGTGGTGCCGAAGGTGTTATGCTATCCCCCGCTACGATGACAGTATCTTGTTCGGTGATCACAAGACATGCGTCGGATCGTCTGTCTACAGACCGCTTTCTTGTTGGGCTATCGGAAACCGGATCGTAAAGATCGTCCCCTTGCCGGGTGTACTGTCGAGCGTGATCGTACCGTCGTGGATCTGGACGATGTGCTTGACGATGGAGAGACCGAGGCCCGTTCCTCCTAGCCTTCTCGATCTCGATCTGTCGACCGTATAGAACCGCTCAAAGATACGCTCGTGGTGCTCTTTCGGAATGCCGATTCCGGTATCCGAGACCGTGAGTAAAAGATCGTTCTCCTGCCTTGTGAGGCCTATTGTAATCTCGCCCTTGTCCGTGTGCTTGATGGAGTTGTCGAGGAGGTTTATTATCACCTGCTCGAGTCTCAGCGGGTCACCGTAGATGGACGGGACCCGTTTTCCAAACTCCGTAACGATTGAGATCCGTTTCGAATCGATCTTTGTCGAGAACATCTTCAGCACGTGCGCGATGAGGACCTTCAGGTTCACTTTTTCTCTCTCTATGATATGCACCCCTCCCTCGAGCTCTGACAGTATGAGCAGATCCTCCACTATGTTTATGAGCCGGTCGGTGTGTCGCTTTATGATATCGAGGTACTGGCGTGTCTCCGTATCTTCCACCTCTATGGTTTCCGCATACCCCTTGATCGCGGTGAGCGGCGTCCGGAGCTCGTGCGAGACGTTCTGGACGAGGTCGCGCTTCATGTTCTCGAGATTTTTGATCTCCGTGATGTCATGGAACACGAGCACCGTTTCGTTCGTTGACTGCAGGAAGGCGGCGCTGATCTGATAGTAACGGCCGTCGATCCGGACATCCCCGACGATCGTGACCTTCTCGGTCTGCGCCTGCCTGACTATATCAAAGAGGGCCGGTTCCTTGAATATCTTCCAGTACTTTTCTCCCTTAATATTGAAGGTATGTATGATCCGCTTGAGGCTGTCGTTTGTAAGCACTATAGTATCGTGCTCGTTCAGTACGAGCAGTCCCGGCTGCATCGCCGATATAATGGCGTGGAGCTCCTCCTTTTGTTGGGAAAGTTCTCCCACATATCGCTTGATCTCCTCCAGCATACGATTATAGTTATCCGCGAGCCGCTGCAGGGTATGGTTTCTTGGAAGGAATACTTTCTGTGTAAAGTCTCCCCCCGAGGCTTTCTGTGCGGACTCGGCGATCTCCTGAATGGGCTGCATCAGCCGTCTCGCAAATAGAAGCGAAAATATGAGAGAGACGGCAAAAACACTGGAGGTGAAGATAAACAGCTTCAGATTGAAATTGTGTACGAGGTTCTTCAGTGATTCGAGATAACGGCTCAACCTCAGAACGGCAGTCGTTTCCGCACCGTTTTTTATCGGGAGAGCGACATACAGCATGTTCTGTTTCGTGCTGATGCTGTATCGTTTCGAGCTCGAGGTGATGCCGGTTAATGCCGCAGCGATTTCCGGCCTTTCCCTGTGGTTGTCCATGACGGCCGGGTCCACGTCGGAGTCGACCAGGACGACTCCTTCGGTATCAATAACGGTGATCCGTATACCATTCAGCGCTGAGATCTCATGTACATGCCGCCCTAGCTCATCGGTTTTTTGTGCATCGAGTAGGGTGCGCGCGAAGGGGATAAAAGCACTCCCGGCGTTCTCGAGTTCCGCCCGTACGCTGTCCGTATAGAGCTTTTGCGTGGCGCGGAAAGAGAACAGAAGGATTGAAAGAGAAAGGATTCCAGTGCTTGCAAGGAATCCGAGGAACAATTTTACAAGGAGAGATCTTTTCATAACTCGAGTTTATATCCGACTCCGTGAACGTTCTTAATGATCGACCTGTAGCCGCCAAGTTTCTCGCGCAGGTGCCGTATGTGAACGTCGACCGTACGGTCGAGTACGTACTTCTCGTCTCCCCAGAGGTTGTCGAGAATATTGTCACGGGTAAACACCCATCCGATCCTGGAGGCGAGCTGTTGAAGTATCTTGAACTCCGTAGTGGTAAGGGCGATGTTTTTATTATTTATTTGGACGGTATATTTGCGGAGGTCCATCTCGAGGAAATCCCCGACAACGATCTTCTTCGTCGTCTGTTTTTCCTTGCCCCTCCGCAGCACCGCTTTGACCCTCGCTACGAGCTCTTTCGGTGAAAAGGGTTTTACGACATAATCGTCCGCTCCGAGCTCCAGCCCGATAATGCGGTCGGTTTCCTCAGCCCGTGCCGTCAGCATGATGATAGGGATATCAGAGAAACGGTCTTCCTTTTTCAGTTGTTTGCAAAGCTCGAGCCCGTCGACATCGGGGAGCATGAGGTCGAGCACGATAAGCCGGGGGGGCTCCCTGTTTAAAAACTGTAGAAAGCTTGATGCATCGTGAAACTCCTCCACTCTGAAGTTAGCCTTATTAAGATGGAGACCGACGAGGTGGGTGATATCCTCTTCGTCATCGACGACCGCAATAAGCTCTTTCATGTGCCCCTCTTTTGATCTGAAGTACGTAGCCGTCCCCGAATACCCACCGGTCGGTTATACTGACATCGCGGCGGCGTATGCATCGATAAATAGGCATTATTTGTTTGGGAACTGATGAGTTCTTAAGGACCGATTCAAATAAAACCTGCCCCCCCTTAGGTAACGCAGAAACAAGGTACCGATTAATCACCAAAAAATAATATAGTACCGTGCAAACGAAAGAAAAACCTGTTTTACCGTACCCGAAGCGGCCTAATTCCTCAGAGGATAAACAAATAGTAATACTGTTTTAACAGAACAAGCCGATAGTAACAGTAAAACCGGTACCACATACAGTCTGAATAGTATGGTGGCATAATGTTAAAGCGCGTGTTTGTATTCATCGTTTCTCTTGCCGCACTAATAAGCATCGGCCTCGCGAAGTGCGCGGGAAACATGCCGTATGCGGACAGCGTACTGCCGACCAACGGCGCGCTTTCGACGGGCAACAACCCGACAGGCATTGACAGCGGCATGACGTTTTCCACCTCGTATCTCTGCCGCGAGCAGCAAAAAGCGTACGGAAGACCTCATGCGTCTATTCGCGTATCCGTGAGGTAACACGGTCTCCGTCCGGCATCACGTCCGAAATTCCGACGGACATCCTTAGGGCCCCCTCGCCGAGACCGGCTTTCGATCGCATGTAAAAGCGAATCTCTCTCGAATGCTGAAGTAAAACTGGCGGTATTTCCATTACTACGGTGTCGTCTGTGACGTCGGATTTAGGAAATGAACGTATCATATCCGCATAACCCATGCAGCATGGTCGCTCGTACTGCAGAAACAGGATTATCCTTTTTCCGTTTTTCTTCCCCGCTTCCCACGATTGACGATACTTTCCAATTGTTAATATTTTTTTAATCCGGGATTAATTCGCCGTTAATTCCACGAAGGCCGCGAACCGCACGATATCACCCGATACCCTTGAGGAGGCGGGGGATGAGATACCAGAAGGAGGGTACACCCGCCGGGATCGAACGACCCCCATGGGGTGGAATCATATAAGAAGCATACGAGCGCGGCCGTAGGAAATTTAATGGCGTTTCCCCTCCCGCCAGAAAGCAAAAGCCCGGCAGTCTCTTCGATGGTCGGGTTGTGGCCGACGATCAGCGGGCGTTCGATTTCCCCCGGAAGATGGCGTATTGCCCGCAGCACATCGCCCGTTTCCCCCTGGTACAGCGGCTCGTCGATGACAAGGGGCCGTAACAGGCGGCATTCCTCGGCCACGATCTCGGCGGTCTGCATTGCACGGAGGGTGGGAGAGCTCACTATCCAGTCCGGTACGCGGCCGAAACGAACAAGAGTCCTTCCCTTCCGCACGGCGTCCTTTATTCCCCGCTTTGAGAGAGGCCGGTCTGTGTCATGGGCGGCCGGGTTGCTCCAGTCGGATTTTCCGTGCCGCATGAGTTGAATGGTTTTCATCGTCCGTCGTCCCCCTCGAGTATGATTGTCCGGAATACAGCGGCGGATTCGGTATTCTGAATCGGAGAAAACGCCCGCTCGAATGTGCTTTTTTTTTCCGGGTCGAGCCTGAAACGGGCGAATTCGACGGTTTTTCCCTTCGCCTCGTGAAAAGTCCGGCCTCAATATCGAAACGTGGGTGCGTCATGGGCGCTTTATGTATTATATAGACGGAGCTTCGGCTCTGTCACCGTATTATTCCGGAAGCGGTACCGAAGCTCTATGATTCCTTCGAAATTACAACGCCGACGGCGCACGAAGAGCGCGTGCAGCATTCTTTCTTCGATTGTTTTTCGTAAGAAATCAGCGGTCGGCATCCCGGACGAACCCCGATGATCCGTAATCGCGTGCGATTATATGCCGATATCCTCGTATACTCTCGTTCGGCAGACGGTATGATTTACCCGGGCGTGTTTATACCGCCCGACCTTTCAGCCCGCGTATACTTTTTCCAATACAGCCTCTATCTTGGCTCTCAGGTCTTTTTGTATCGAGCCTATCGTCCGGTTTCCGTTGATGGTTTCGAAACCGTAGTGTACCTGAAGGTTCTTGTATTCATTTCTGAGGCTTCTCTGGTAGCGGATGAAGCTATCGTACCAGTCTCTCGACAGGCCGATGTCCATTCCGGATTCCCAGTAATCGAGCGACTGGTGCGAGGTGAGGGTTCGCTCGATGAGGTTTTGCGAAGAGGTCAAGAGAAAGAACACCGCGTCCGGCACGACCGCCATCGAATAGAGCGACTCGACCCATTCGGGGTTTGCGCCTCGAACGATGTCGCGGGCCATAAGGGTATATATATAGCGGTCGGCGAGCACGATATATCCTGCGTTGAGCGCCGGGACGATAGTATTTTCGATCTGGTCGTAAAAGTCGGTTGCATAAAAGAGGGACATCGTACGCGGGGAGAGGATATTGCCCTCCTTCGCCCTTGCCAGGGCCGGACCGATGAGTTTGGATCTGGTAAGTCCGACCTGAGTCACCGCGTACCCGTTTTGTTCGAGCCATTCGGAGAGGAGCCGGATCTGGGTGGAGCGTCCAGAACAGTCGGCACCCTCGATTACTATCAGCGCGCCGGACAGCGTTTCCGGATTCAGACCCGGGAGAGGGTTTTTATACGTTCTTTTCTTTGTCATCTTTTTACCCTCTGCTTGTATTGTGAGAGGTCGATACGGTTCGAAATAAGGCCGCGAATGGTCTCCTGCTGTATGGGAATAGACCTCGATGCGTCGACGATAGTGAAGCCGAACTCTTCCGACATCCTTTCATACTGATCCATAACCATGCGCTGAAATATCTGGAAGCTCTCCCTGATATCGATGGAGAGGCCGAGGTCCATACCTGCTTCGAAATACTGCAGCTTTATTCTCCCTTCGAGTATCCTTCCCAGCGCCGTTGTAAGGGGAAGCTTGAAGTAGAGGGTCACGTCGGGATTCTTGGCAAAACCGTAGAGCTTTCGAAGCCAGCCGGGATTGCAGCCCCGGACTCCATCCCGAGCGAATGATGTATAGATATACCTGTCGCAGAGAACTAAATATCCGGCCTTGAGCATAGGAAGAATCTGGCGCTCGTAGCGGTCGGCAAAGTCTGTTGCATGGATGAGGCTGAAGGTAGTCGGAGTGAGCAGGTGCTTGCGTTTCCCTTTGCGGGTGGCGTCTTTGACGATGACGCTCGAATTCCACTCGGAGAAGAAGACCTTGCATCCGAGCCCCAGCAGCCACTGGTGAAGAAGATATATCTGGGTTGATTTTCCGGACCCGTCAAGTCCTTCAACCGCGATCAGTTTACCTGAAATCCCCGGTTCCCCCATTATTCCGCCCTCTAGTAATGGTAAAGATAGTCATTATTTCCTCGAATGCAACCGTTTATCGGATACAAGGGACTCCTGTTTCGCTATTCAATGAAGCGCGCAGTATCGTACGCCCGCCTGCTGCCCTCTTTCCTTCATTGAAAACGTTCTCCGTTCACCGCGTTTGCAGCCGCCCCCCGATCTCTTCTGCAATACCGCAGGATCTCCGGCCGAAAAATACGGCATGGAAAATGAGAACGCCGCGAAGTATCGGACGGTCTCCGATTCCACGCCTTGTGGCCGTCATGTGCCGAAAAAGTGGGGGATACGACGGCAAAGCTCCCAACGCTTATACGCCTCTTCGAACATCTGGGTTTTCCCGGGACTAATCGATCCGTACCGCATCCATTCTTCCCGGAGGATCTCCTGTTTTACGGTCTTTTTGTAAGAGATCGAGTACGATACCCTCCCGGAGCTCCGCATGCGGGACGATGATCTCTTCGGCTCCGGCGAGCATCGCGAGACGTTCATACACGAGGGAAGCGGGTAGAATCACGTCGGCGCGATCCTCCTTGAGGCCGAGCTTCTTTATCCTGTCACGATATGAAAGATGCGTGAGCTTTTCAGTGAACTTTCTGAGATCCCCGAGCGAGACCCCGGCTGGCGTGCCGCTTTCTTGTGGAGAAAAAAAGGACGCGATTGTTTCGATGTTACCCCCGGTCGCGATAAAACCTGCGGGCTGTTTGTCCAGTATGACGGCGGGTATGGAAAGCGTCTGTATGCACTCTTCGAGGAGCTTCTTGAACCTTCCCGGCTTATCGGCGGAGCCTGAAAGCTCCTCCAGCAGCCTGACCGATCCCATGGTATGCGATTCGCTCCAGAGGATACCCGTTTCGTCTACGAGCGACACCTCGACGCTTCCTCCTCCTAGATCGGCAAGTATCCACCGTTTGTCACCTAACGAAACCCGGTGTTTCACAGAGAGGTGTATGAGACGGGCTTCCTCGGCCCCGGATATCTTTTCGAGGTCGAGCCCGATCTCTTCGTGCGACCGGCGTATGAGCTCGTCGCCGTTTGTGCTTTCCCGTACTGCAGAGGTCGCGACGGCCCTGTATCGTTTCACCTGAAGCCGGGACATATGGTCTGAGAAGGTCGCAAGGCCCCCGAGCGCGGAAGAGATCGTTTCATCGGTCATGCGTCCCGATACGAAGACGTCGTGCCCGAGCCTGAGGGGATACCGGTCGCTTGCGAGCAGGGTGTAAGTGTTTTTATCTTCGAACTCGGCGGCGAGAAAGCGCATGGCGTTCGAGCCGACGTCGATAGAAGCGATGCGTATGGGAAGACGGACGGTATCCGCCGATACTGTTGAATCTCTGGTATCCATCTGTACGTAACCCGCCTAGCGTAGAGGATGAGGAACCGACGGCAACCCTCCTCATTACCTCTTCACGATGTGAAAAATATGCATGAGTCAAGATGAGGCGGCAACAATAAAGCACGGTTTTTACGTAAAAATCATATAGACTTAATAAAATCTTAACATAACTGCAGGATATTGAGCCCATCGATAAGCAAGTCAATTAATCATTTATGGAGGGAACCATGAAAAAGAGTTTTTATGTTTTACCGATTGCTCTTCTATCGCTGCTCGTCGCGGCAGGCGCAGTATTTGCTGGGTCTAAAGAGGTGGAAGGCGACGGAAAGTTTGCGGGAGACTATGCAATGGGCGGGTCGACAACTGTGGAGCCGATCGTTGTCTCCGCGATCGAGGCCTTCGCGAAGAAGTATCCCGCAGCCAAGATCAGCTATGACGCGCAGGGATCGAGCGTGGGCGTCACCGGCGTTGTTGACGGCGTGTACGTGCTCGGCGGGTCCTCACGTGAGCTAAAGGACAAGGAAATCGATGCCGGCGTGGTACCGACCGCTATTGCACTCGACGGTATCGCTGTCGTGGTAAACGACAACGTGCCGATCGACAACCTGTCTCTCGAGCAGGTTGCCCGGATTTTCGCTGGCGAGATAAGGAACTGGAAGGAAGTCAGCGGCCCGGACCGCGAGATCGTGGTGGTGAACAGGGACGAGGCTTCCGGAACCCGCGCCGCGTTCAGCGAACTCGTGCTCGAAAAGAATTTCGGCAAAGGTAAGGCCAAGTTCATCGCCGATGCGATAACCACCGAGTCGAACGGCGACATGGTGACGAAGGTCGGACAGACTCCCGACACGATCGGCTACTGCGGCTTCGGCTATATAGACAAGGCGAAGAACATAGGCGGAAAGACCATTTCCGTCGACGGGAGCGATCCAACTGTGGCCAACGTGCTCACGAAAGAATACCCTGTTTCACGGTACCTGTACGTGGTCTCGAAAGGCCAGATCGAACCGGGGTCCCTCAACGAGGCCTTCGTGAGTTTCCTTCTCTCAGACGAAGGTCAGCAGATCGTGGAGGAGACAGGATATATCGCCATCAAGTAAATGTATATATGGTCTCCGATTGCGGGTGTTTATTCATACTCGTGCTTGCACAATGAAATCGGTCCAATTGGAATAGCAGGGTAGCAGAGTATCCTCCGGGACGACTCCCGGAGGATACTGATGAGCAACCGAGAAGGGTGTCTTTTGCGGATAAAAGCGAGAAGGTTTTACGAGAGTGCGGTACACAAGGTCCTTTTTCTCTGCGCCGTTATATCGATACTGGCAGTCGTCTTCATTACATTCTTCATATTCCAGCGGGGTTTGCCGCTTTTTCAGAAGGTCAGCCTGTGGGAGTTTCTGTTTTCTACCTACTGGCTTCCCACCGACGAGGCGAATCCGGGCTTCGGAATACTCTCGTTCATCGTGGGATCTTTTTACGTGACCTTCGTCGCACTCGGTATCGGTGTGCCGATCGGGCTCGCGTGCGCCATCTTTCTAGCGGAAATCACGGAGGGAAGGATGGCGAAGGTGCTGAGGAGCGTCGTCGAGCTTCTCGCCGGCATTCCTTCCGTAATCTACGGTTTTTTCGGCATTGTAGTCATCTCGAAGGGGGTCCGGGTATTTTTCGGTGGCACTGGGTACTGTGTGCTCTCCGCTTCTATAATTCTCGCGATAATGATCCTGCCGACGATCATCAATCTCTCGGAGGTTGCGATACGTGCCGTGCCCAAGGACTACAAAGCAGGTTCCCTCGCCCTGGGCGCGACCCACTGGCAGTCGATTTCGAAAGTCATACTGCCTGCGGCAAAATCGGGCATCATCGCTTCGATAGTGCTAGGGATAGGACGGGCCGTGGGCGAGACGATGGCGGTGCTCATGGTGGCGGGTAACGCGCCGATCATGCCGACCGGCCTTCTTTCGAAGGTGCGAACATTGACCATGAATATCATCACGGATATGGGATACGCCTCGGGCGATCACATGACGTCGCTCTTCACCACCGGTGTCGTGCTCTTCGTCTTTATTATGTTACTCAATTTCCTTGTCAATGCGATTACGAAGAAACAGATCAAGAGCGAGAGGTAAGGTGTGGGACAGCGGGTGAGAAAAAAAAACGTCAGCTGGAACACAAGGAAGGTGCGAAACAAGGAACGGGTCGCGAAAGGAATGCTCTGGGCCGCCGCCGTTATTACGATAGGTATTCTCCTTTCCATCATCGGGTACATACTCGTCAGGGGGTTCGTATCAGACGTGCGGACCGAATATAAAGTCATCTCGAAGGGTTCCGAAACCGTCATGATGGGGGAAAGACACGATATCCCTGTGAGTGTGATCGTCCACAAAGGGGTAAAGGTGACCGACCTCACGGCGGAAGAGCTCCGGTCTCTCTTCATGGGCGCGACTACGAACTGGGGGCTCGTCTCTGAGCAGGATATGAAGGTACGGACGTACGCCCTTCGCCGTGATTCCGCGGTCGGTGATGCGTTCCGTTATTCCGTGGTGCGGGATGCGGCCTACGGCGACGGCATAAAGTTTATTGATACGGACGAGGAGATAATAGAAAATGTAGCGTCCATGAAGGGCTCTATAGGCTATATCTCCTTAAAAGGTCTCGAACGGATTCACGGGAAAAAAGTGAAGGTCGTCGTTGTACGTACCATAGCGGTCGTGGCAAACCGCGAGGTGCTCGAGATACGGAACAACGTGAAGCTTCGATATCTCAATGAAAGCCAGCTTGCGGACGTGTTCATGGGAAATACACGAAACTGGCGCGATGTGGGAGGCGTGGACCTTCCGATTCGGGTGGTGGGGTACCCGGAAAACGACCCCCTTACGAAAGAGTTCGAGGAATACGCGCTTAACGGGGAGAAAGTCGATCCGGTCGTCACCGTGAAAGATTTTGAAAATCTCTCAAAGATGCTGGAAAAGACACCGGGTGCCGTCGGGTTCTGCAGGTATCAGGATGCGATGAATATTAAAGACAGGATGGTCAAACTGGAACGGAGGATCGTGAAGGCGAACATCACCCCGAGCTTCTTCGTTAAACCGCCGAAAAGGGCGGGGGTGGTTGGGGGCGTATCGACCGTGATAGTCAATACCATCTATATGATACTCCTGACCCTTCTTTTTTCGACGCCCATCGGTGTCATGGCGGCGATCTTTCTTACGGAGTACGCGAAGCAGGGAAGACTCGTAAAAATACTCCGGTTTGGAACCGAAACCCTGGCAGGCATTCCTTCGATTATTTTCGGCTTGTTCGGGTTTCTTTTCTTCGTGAGCATCCTCAAGCTTGGGATCGGGCTTCTTTCCGGGACGCTGACGATCACGATGATGATACTCCCGACGATCGTACGCGCGTCCGAGGAGGCTGTCAAAGCGGTACCCGTTTCCTACAGGGAGGGAAGCCTCGCGCTCGGCGCCACGAAATGGCAGACAATCGTCCGTTCGGTCCTTCCTCCCGCAACACCCGGTATCTTGACCGGAGTGATTCTCGCAATAGGAAGGGCGATCGGCGAGACCGCCGCACTCCTCTTTACAATGGGAACGGATTACCGGATGGTGAAGGACCTCTCCTCCTCCGCGCGGACACTCTCCGTACACCTCTATATACTGGTGAAGGAGGGGCTTTCTTTCGAGCGGGCGTTCGCTACGGGTACGATCCTGATAGTGGTGATACTTATCGTGAACTTTACGACGAACAGGCTCGTGGGCAGGATGGCGAAGATGTCGGGATCGAAGATATAATATACCGAGGAAAAATCATATGGCGGTGGAAGAAACAGAACGGATGAATGACCTGAAGCTTAGGACCGAAAATCTGAATCTGTACTACGGCGGCCTTCACGCTTTGAAGGAGATCAGTATCGATATCTTCAAGAACCGGGTCACGGCTTTTATCGGACCGTCCGGATGCGGGAAATCCTCGTTTCTGAAGACGATAAACCGGATGAACGACCTCGTTCCGATCGCAAAGGTCGAGGGAGACGTGTTTTACGACGGTATTAATATCTACAAGGAATACGACGTCACCGAGCTCAGGAAGCGGATCGGTATGGTTTTTCAGAAGCCGAACCCATTTCCCATGAGCGTTTACGACAATATCGCGTACGGACCGAGGGTGCACGGGATAACGAAAAAGTCGGCCTTAAACGAGACAGTCGAAAAAAGCCTGAAGGCGGCGGTGCTGTGGGACGAGGTGTCGGACAGGCTGCACGAGCCCGCGCTCGGGCTCTCCGGAGGCCAGCAGCAACGGCTCTGTATCGCACGGGTGCTCGCGGTGGAGCCGGACGTGATCCTGATGGACGAGCCGACGTCGGCGCTCGACCCCATTTCCACGGCAAAGATCGAGGACCTTATATACGAGCTTAAAAAGGAGTACACCATCGTCATCGTCACGCACAACATGCAGCAGGCGGCCCGCATATCAGATACTACCGCCTTCTTCCTCATCGGAGAGATCGTCGAGATGGGAAAGACCGACCAGATTTTCTTAAAACCGCGGGACAAGCGTACCGAAGATTATATTTCAGGAAGGTTCGGGTAAAGGGGGAGAGAGATGGCTATACGGCGGCATTACCTCGAAGAGCTGGAAAAGCTACAGAAGGGTATCATCGAGATGGGTGCGCTCACGCTGAAGGCTTTCGAGCAGTCGGTTGAGGCGTTTAGAAATCATGATGTCGAAAGCGCCCGCTTTATTATAGCTAACGACGAGCAGATAAACAGGCTCGAGGTTGAGCTGAACGAAAAGTGTGCGGTGCTCATCGCGGAGGAGCAGCCGGTTGCAAAAGACCTCAGGATAATACTCAACGCAGTCAGGGCATGCTACGATCTCGAGCGCATAGCGGACAACGCGGTGCATGTGTCCAAATGTACGGTAAACCTCGCCGGCGAAAGTTACATCGAGCCGGTGAAAGAGCTCATGAAGATGCCGGAGATCGTATTCGGAATGCTTCGCGACTCGCTCGACGTGTACCTTACTCTGGATACGGATAAAGCCAGGGAAATAAGCATGCGGGACCGGCAGGTCGACCGTTTGTACCGCTCGCTCTTCGGTGAGCTCGTGGAGTATATGCACGCGCATCCGGACAAGATAGACCAGGGCCTTGCAATCCTCTTTTTGGGACGACGGTTCGAGCGGATCGCCGACCATACCACCCACATATGCGAGGGCGCGGTCTATACAGCCACGGGAAAGCACATCGAGCTGAAGAACGATTAGGCTGCTCGATGGTATGACAAAGAGTAATGGGGTCCGCCGTATAATATGAGCCCGGCTGTCTTGTATTACCCCAATGGGACCTTCGTTTCTTACGGTTTCGTCGTTTTCAATCCTTTCAGTACTGCCGGTTCGGGAATCGAATGAACCGGCGCTTCGCCGCACCGGCACGGCCCTACAAAACCGTTTCCCTTCGACCGCTGCCGGCGTATATTCCGTGAAATAAAAAAGACGGTGAAGGGGGCGGTATGCGGTTCAGTGAAGGAACGCAGGGCAGGGTCTTTGTTCTCAGCCTCGACGACGGAGAAACGGTGCCGGAGGTGATCGAGGGTTTTGCGAGAGAGAAAGGGGTGGTGTCCGGGTATTGCATCCTGATAGGGGGGGCGAAGCGCGGCTCGCGGATGGTGGTGGGGGATAAGGATGATGGAATAAAGCCGTCCGCCTCGCTGTTTTTCGAGCTTGACGGTATGCACGAAATCCTCGGAATCGGGACCCTCTTTCCGGATGAGGAGGACGCACCGGTGCTCCATATGCATGTCTCGGCAGGCAGGGCGGGTAAAAGCCGTACCGGCTGTTCGCGACCCGGTATCAAGGTCTGGGAGATATCGGAAGTGATCCTGGTGGAGCTTGAGCGAGCCGGCGGGATGAGGGTAAAAAACCATGCCACCGGTATTTCCAGGCTGACCTTCTGACCGAACCGAACAATGCGGGTGCCGGATGATTTCGTTTAAGTTCTACAGTGATTGTTCCGATAGATAGAGGGAGGAAAACTGTTTTATTTTTTGGAGGTTTGTACCGCTTTTCACCGTGCGGGATCGGGATTCGAAACGATTTTCCGCCAAGGGAAGAAGGCCCACGCTGAAAACATGGAGGTTTTCAGTAGCCCATCGACAAGGAGGTGATGCCGCGATTTTTCTGCGCCACGATTATATCCTATTCAGACATCTACAGAAAGAAAACGGCCGTTTCGGTCAGGAGGACCGATAAACTGCCGTTGGGTTTGCGTTCGGGGAACGTGAGCCCAATTTACCGAACGCGTAAGGCCAAAGCCTGCTTGTGAGACCGCAGCCGTCGTCTGAAGTTTACGGCTAAAAGCTTCAGGGCCGCCGGGTTTCTGGTTCATAAGACCTTACGCAGTGAAGGCGTGGTTTCGGCTTGTGGGGCCGATGCTAAAGCCTGTAGTTCGAAGTCTGTGAATTCGAACTGCCAAGCCTATTCGGATTATATCCGTACAGGCCCTTTGAGTTTACGTGAAAACGTAAACTCATAAGCAATTCAAGTCCGTAGGACTTGAATTGCCGTCATCCAAATTCAAGGAGGAAGAGATGATCATCAACCACAATATCAGTGCGATTTTCGCCCACCGTATCAACAAGTTCAACGACTGGGCAATCAACAAGGACATCGAGAAGCTCGCATCCGGCATGAGGATCAACAGGGCCGGTGACGACGCCTCGGGTCTTGCGGTGTCCGAGAAGATGCGGTCGCAGATACGAGGGATGCGGCGGGCCGCCCAGAATGCCGAGGACGGCATATCCTTCATCCAGACGTCGGAAGGGTACCTGCAGGAGATCCAGGATATTCTGCAGCGAATACGCGAGCTTGCGGTACAGTCTTCGAACGGTATCTATACCGAGGAGGACAGGATGCAGATTCAGGTCGAGGTCTCCCAGCTCGTGGATGAAATCGAAAGGGTCGCCTCCCATGCGCAGTTCAATGGAATGAACATGCTCACTGGGAGATTTGCGAGACCGACCGGCGAGAATACCCCCGCTGCATCGATGTGGTTCCATATCGGTGCAAACATGGACCAGCGGGAGCAGGTGTATATCGGTACCATGACTGCGGTGGGGCTCAAGATGAAGGAGCCGTCCACTGGGAAGACGGTGACGATCCAGACGCCGGAAGAGGCGAACCGCGTGATCGGCGTCGTCGACCAGGCCCTGACGGAGGTTTCGAAGCAGCGTGCGGACCTCGGGGCCTATCAGACACGGCTCGAGTATGCGACGAAGGGATTGATGTCCGGATACGAGAACATGCAGGCCGCCGAATCGCGGATCAGGGATACGGACATCGCGGAGCAGATGGTCGAGTTCACGAAGAACCAGATCCTGGTCCAGTCCGGTACCGCGATGCTCGCCCAGGCGAACATAATGCCGCAGAACGTACTCCAGTTGTTTCGTTAACGGATACGCTGCGGCAACAGGCGGCAGTAACGAACCGGGCGAGGAGTAGTACGTTCGGTTCAACGATCTTTGACAGAGAGAAAATCCACCCTCCTCCTTGATGGAACGTCTGCCAGCAGCTTATTTTACGCCCCGGAAGGGGTGCCCCGTACGGGGCTTAATTTTAGTTGCTGGTCTTAAAGCGGTATGCCTGTGTTTTTCGTCTCGAGCGGGAAACGCGGTGAAGGGGATGAACAGAACGCGCGCATCTAAGTAATCGTCGTCCCTTTAAGTCATGCAGCTTCAAGGAGAAAACCTTGGAAAAAACCCCGTGCAGGGAGGCACGGGAACAGTCAAGGAGGGTACCTTTATGATTATCAACCACAACATGAGCGCCATCTACGCCAACAGGATTTTGAAATTCAAATCCTTGGACGTGGACAAGGACATTGCGAAGCTCTCATCCGGTGAACGAATCACGAGGGCGGGTGACGACGCATCGGGGCTTGCCGTTTCCGAGAAGATGCGATCTCAGATCAGGGGACTGAAGCAGGCGGCGAGGAACATCGAGAACGCCATAAGCTTTATCCAGACGACCGAGGGATATCTCCAGGAGATACACGACATCCTCCACAGAATCCGTGAGCTTTCGGTTCAATCTGCGAACGGGATCTATACCATGGAGGATCGAATGCAGATCCAGGTGGAGGTATCACAGCTTGTCGACGAGGTCAACAGGGTCGCATCTCACGCGCAGTTCAACGGCTACAACATGCTTACCGGTGCATTCGCCAACCCCTCGGAGGGAGGAACTCCCACCGCGTCGATGTGGTTTCACGTCGGCGCAAACATGGACCAGAGAGAGAAAGCCTACATCGGCACCATGACGGCTGATGCGCTGAGCCTGAAGTTCGAGGGAAGGTCGGTTTCCCTTTCCACGCCGGGTTCTGCGAACAGCACGATCGGTGTGGTCGATGAGGCGCTGAAGCGGGTGTCGCGTCAGAGGGCCGATCTTGGTGCGTACCAGAACCGGTTCGAGATGTCCGTGAAGGGAGTGCTGGTCGGTGCGGAGAACATCCAGGCCGCGGAGTCGCTGATTCGCGATACCGATATGGCTGAGCAGATGGTTGAATTCGTAAAGAACACGATACTGGTACAGAGCGGAACTGCGATGCTGGCTCAGGCCAACCTGAAGCCGCAATCGGTACTGCAGCTTCTCATCTGATTTCCGGTATCTTGGGGGTGGTACAAGAGCCTGATCCAGTCGGCATCATGTGATTGCATCGGCCGATACAATATCGGCCTGTTACATCGGTGGATCATACGAAGGGCGGTAACCCCTTTTAGGGAGAGGGGCGTTGCTGTGCGGGAAGAAGGAGTGCCGTGATCGGTGCCTATCTCCGGTTCGTACCGCGCTGCATAGGCCGGAAAGGGAAATTCCGGCTGCCGAATCTCTACGGAGGGAGGAGATAGTATGATCATTAACCATAACATGTCCGCTGTGTTCGCGAACCGGGTGCTCTCGAAGACCGGGAGAGATCTCTCCAAGTCTATCGAGAAGCTTTCTTCCGGTTTGCGTATTAACAGGGCTGGTGATGATGCTTCCGGACTGGCCGTTTCCGAAACACTGAGGTCCCAGATTCGGGGGATGAAGCAGGCGCAGCAGAACGCGCTTGACAGTATTTCGTTTATCCAGACGGCCGAGGGGTCGCTGCAGGAGGTACACTCGATCCTTCATCGATTGAGGGAGCTTGCGGTACAGTCTGC
>JAFGTF010000120.1 GCA_016934265.1 Spirochaetota bacterium | reverse complement strand
TTACAACGACGGGTACGATTACCGCACCGTATGCCGGGAGGCGGTAACAGAGAACATTATCATCAACACGGTGCAGTGCGGCGACAGCTCCGAGACCGTGCACTTCTGGAAGGACATCGCGCGGCGCGCGGAGGGCCGGTACGCGAGGATTTCCCAGTCAGGAGGGATGCAGCATATCGACACACCCTATGACGAGGAGCTCGTTTCCCTGAGCTCGAAGCTCGAGGGCACGGTGATCGCGTTCGGTTCCGAGGCCGAGCTCGAGAAGGCGGAGGAAAGAAAGAAGATGGTGAGCGAGATGGCACCGGAAGCGGCGGCCGACAGGGCGGCCTTCAAGTCGCGAGACGGGAGGATCGGCGCATACGACCTCATCGACGCGGTGGGGAGCGGGTCGGTCACCATAGAGGAGCTTTCCGACCATGAGGTCCCCGGCGAGATGAAAGGGATGAGCAACGCCGAGAAGAAGAGCTACCTCGATAAAAAACGGAAGGAGCGCTCCTCGATCATGAGCCGGATCGAACAGCTCAACGCGAAGAGAAGCGAATACATCACAGAACAGATAAAAGATGCTGACTCAAAGGACTCGTTCGACGAAACAGTCAAGCAGATAATTGCGAGCCAGGCGAAAACGAAGGGTATCAGCTACTGACCTTCCCCCGAGTGCGGCTTTCAACCCGGCGGCCGGCCGACCCTGCCGCCGGATTTTTTTGCCCCTTGACTTACACGAGATATGTTATATCATGTGTGGTGCATATAGAAACCTGTCCCGGGACGGAGAAGAGGGCCATGCCGAATACGAAGACGCTGATACTTATCAAACCGGACGGGCTCAGCAAATCGCTCACCGGGAACATCATCACCCGGTTCAGCGAGACCCGCCTTCAGATCATCGCGGCGAAGATGGTGAAGGTCTCCCAAGAACTCGCGGAGCAGCATTACGAGATGCACAAGGGCAAGCCGTTCTACGACGAGCTCATCGACTATATCACGGGCCACCTCCACAAGCGCCACAAGGTCATGGCCATGGTGTACTTCGGAGAGAACGCGATAGAGAAGATCCGCGACATCTGCGGCAACACGAACCCGGAGAAGGCGGAGCCGGAATCGATCAGGGGCCAGTACGGCAGGATACTCACCACCGGCATCTTCGAGAACGTGGTGCATGCAAGCGACTCGGCCGAATCGGCGGAGCGGGAGATCAAGCTCTGGTTCGAGCCGGACGAGATCATCTTCGACATCTACCCGTCCGAAGAGAGGGTCTTCACGGAGTACAAGAAACGGGTGTGGAAGGACTAAGACCCCGATAATACCGTGCCGGGCGGCTTTCTCTTCGATATGGTACCGGAAAAAGCGAATACCATGGACACCGTTGATCGTATCAAAAAAGAACTGTCCGAAGCGGCGGATACGGGCAAGGTCGCGGAGTACGAACGGTTCTTCAAGACACAGCCCGGGGAGTACGGTGAAGGGGACCGTTTCCTGGGAGTCTCCGTACCCTCCCAGCGAATGGTCTCGAAGAAGTATTACACGCAAGCGACTCTCGCGGACATCGGCGCGCTTATGGAAAGCGGCTTCCACGAGCACCGGCTCACCGCGCTCTTTTTACTCGTTCTGAAATTCGAGAAAACGCGTGACGGAGACGAAAAAAAAGCGGCGACGGGCATCTACTTAGAAAAGCTCGACCGTGTGAACAACTGGGACCTCGTGGATTCCTCGGCCCCGAAGATTCTCGGCGCGTGGCTGTTCGACAGGGATCGGTCGATGCTGTACGACCTCGCAGGCTCGGACGACCTCTGGCGGCAGCGGGTGGCGGTCATGGCGACCTTTTACTTCATAAAACAGCACGATTTTTCGGACGCGCTGCGGATCGCAGAGCTTCTTTTGGGGCACCCGCACGACCTGATCCACAAGGCGACGGGTTGGATGCTCCGGGAGATCGGAAACAGGGACAGAAAAACGGAAGAGGCCTTTTTAAAGAAGCATTATAAAAAGATGCCGCGCACCATGCTCCGCTACGCAATCGAAAAGTTCGAACCTGAGACGAGATCCCGCTATCTGAACGGCTCTATTTGACGGCGGGGAATCTTACGAGTTTCCCTTTCGCGCTTCGCCGGTAAAACAATTTATCAGCATCTAAAAATTTTATTACAGACCGCACGTTAAACGTAAATCCTTCATATTCTCGCGAGCAGGTCTTTCTTCTTTTCTGTGAACTCTTCATCGATAATTGTACCGTTTTCGCCCAGCGCTTTGAATCGATAGATTCTGTCGATAGCCGTATCCTCACGATTCGTAATTTTCAATCCTCTGTTCCCGAAATAGAACCCGATCACCGCGCCGACGATCGCTAGAAGCCATTTCGGCATGTTCTCCGCTATCGATACCTTGTTCGACATCGCGACCCACAGCGTAACGAACACGATCATGATGGCGATAAGCGCTCTCACGGAGCCGGTGGGTATTCAGATCGGATGCTCGATCCACTCTCCCGCCTTCAGGTTTCCGCGCTTCATCTGGACTAATGATACCATGAGAAGCGCGACTACTAGGACACAGATACCGAAAACGATGTATGCTATCTCGCCGGAATTGTCAGGCACACCCTTATTCATCGCCCCTCTCCTTGTTTCGACTTATACCGCTCCCCAAACCGGTACCGGCTCACAACCCCTTTCATAGGACGGATCAGCGTGTTTTCGACGCGCTCCCACCACGTTTCAAACTCCCCGCTTTCGGGGTTTTTTTCCGTACGATGAAGGTTCTCGATACCACCCTCTCGAACGTCCCGCATCCAGCGGCATAACCCTTTATGGTAAACCCCACCCTATACAGGCCGGGCACACTCGTATCGGTAAACCTTCCCGCGTAAAAACCCTTTTTTCGTTTTCCCTTCACTCTTTCGATCCACCCCGCACCCGTCTCCTGGTTCAGCCAGAGGGGAATAAGCGTCACGGTTTTTTCCACTTTCTCGTTAAGTGCCTTGGCCGCATTAGGTATCGTGAGTAGCTTGTTCATCTTCTGAATGAAAGGAGTGGCCTCTTCACCGTCCGTAGTCGCTCGCGCTGCGGTCTTTATGTTGTATTTTTTAAAGAGCGTATCCACAGAGTATCGTGGTCTCGTGACGTCTGCCTGTACGACCGATACCTTTGTCACCGGCCTGCCGAGGCTTCTGAGCATGACACTGAGAATAACTTCCTCTCCCACCGTACGGATCCTGCGAAAAGATCCTATGGTGTAGAGAAGGGCCTTTTCTTCCGCCATCACGGAGATGTTGTACGGAATCTTTCCGGCACCTCCCGGATGTTCCCGCCTGACGACCACTTCCCACGTGCCTTCCGGCTCGATGTGCTCCCCATAGACGCTGTGCACCGCATCGGGAGGAATAAGGGCGTTCTCGAGCTCTATGTATTCCGCGTTCTCGAGAATCTCCCCGGGAATATTGAAATCGGTCAACTTCCTCCGTCTCTTTCTGGAGAGCTTCCGCGGCCGCACCGCGAGCCTCAAGATCTGGAAGTGAGGAAAGTGTACCGACAGCATCGAATAGT
>JAFGTF010000119.1 GCA_016934265.1 Spirochaetota bacterium | reverse complement strand
GCAACTCAGCATATCTTCTTAACATGTTTCCCTTGCCAGTTCGTTAAGACGAATGCGAAGATCGCAGTATTTTAGTAAACCGCAGCAAATTCGCATTCGGGACGAACGGGTCATCTGTATGACCCGTTCGTTAAGACGAATGCGAAGATCGCAGTATTTTAGTAAACCGCAGCAAATTCGCATTCGTCACTACACTGATTGAGCTCGTGGCCATCGCCGCTTCCGCGATCACCGGATGCAGGAGCCCGAGCACGGCAAGCGGCAGGGCGAGCAGATTGTAAAAAAACGCCCAGAAGAGATTCTGCTGTATCTTTCTGAATATCGCCTTCGACAGTCTCACCGCACTCACCACACCCTCGAGGTCGCCCCGAACGAGCGTTACGTCCGATGCCTCGATCGCGATATCCGTGCCGGTTCCTATCGCGATACCGACATCCGCCTGACTGAGGGCCGGCGCATCGTTGATCCCGTCCCCTACCATGGCCACTACCCCATACTCCTCCTGAAGCGCGCGGACCGCATCGACCTTCCCTTCCGGCAGCACGCCGGCAACCACACGTTTCACGCCTGCCTGCCGTGCGATCGCCGCGGCCGTCTCTTTGTTGTCCCCGGTTACCATCACCGTCTTTATACCCATGCGCTCGATCTCCTCCACCGCCCTCTTTGCGCCGGGCTTCAGCACATCCTGCATGGCGATGACACCCACCGCCTCGTTATCCCGTGCAACGACCATCGTCGTCTTTCTTTCCCCCTCGAGCGTACGGAGCCATTGTAAAAGCGTTTTTATGTCCACCCCGTTCTCGGTCATGAATGTCCTGCTCCCCACGAGAAGTTCGGACCCTCCGACCCGAGCACGTACCCCCCTGCCCCGTACCGTCCGAAACCGCTCCGGCTTTTCGGTACCGATTCCCCGCTCCTGTGCATGCCGGACGATCGCTCTGCCTGCGGGATGCTCCGATCCCGATTCCGCGGACGCCGCAAGGGAGACGACACGGTCGACGTCGAAACCGTTTACAGGAAGGACGTCGGTAACCCTCAATCGTCCGACCGTGAGGGTCCCGGTCTTATCGAATACCACGGCGTCGATGTCCTTCAAGAGCTGCACTGCCTCGCCGTTCTTTATCAGGATACCTCCCGCCGCCCCGAGCCCGCTCCCCACCATGAGGGCGGTCGGCGTTGCAAGGCCGAGGGCGCACGGGCAGGCGATAACGAGCACCGCGACGCATGCGAACAGCGCCCTGGTAACCGGGTCGAGACCCGCCGGCACCCAGGGGAGAAACCCCGCGCCCCAAGCGGTCACCGGAGAGACGAGCGAGGGAAATAAAATCCATACGAGGAATGTGATTCCCGCGAGTATGAGTACCGCGGGAACGAACCGTGCGGTGACTCTGTCCGCGAACCGCTGAATGGGGACCTTCGACCCCTGGCATTCCTCGACCATTCTCACGACCTGCGACAAGAAGGTCTCCTCGCCGATCTTCGTCACCCTCACCTTGAAGAGACCGTCGAGATCGACGGTGCCGCCGATAACCTCGTCTTGTTTTTTCCGAACGACCGGCATCGATTCGCCCGTCGCCATGGACTCGTCGATCTCACCCTCCCCATCGACCACGACTCCGTCCGTCGGGATCTTCTCTCCGGGGCGAACGACCATGATGTCCCCTTTCTTCAGGGCCCAGGCGGGTATCCGTTTCTCGGACTCTCCGTCGAGCACTGTCGCGGTCTTGGCGCCGAGCTCTAAAAGTTTTTTCACCGCCTGCGACGCCCTTCCCTTCGCCGCCGCCTCAATCGACCTCCCGGTGAGATGAAACGCCATTATCATCGACGATATACCGGCGAAATTCGCCACGTTCAGGAACAACGACGCCACACCCGTCGCCAGGGAGACGAGGGTCCCCAGCGCTATCAGCACGTCCATGGTAGCACTCCGGTGCGATACCGCAACCGCTGCCGCCCTGACCGTCTTCCACCCCGCACCGAATACCACAATAACGGCGATCGCTATCGTCACAAGGTCGAGCGTGATACCTCCCGGCCAGGAGAGTCCTGCGAACATCCGCATGAACATGAGCAGCATGCCGGGCGCCGTAAAGGCCCATGCGGTGATCATTCTACGCCGGGCGTCCTTCGCTTTGTCCTCGTTCCCGCCGGCGTCGAGGCCTCCTTCCTCGAGCACCTCGTACCCGGCATCCTCCACCACGCGTGCGATCTCCCCGAGCGAAACCTCTCCGCCGTGATAGTCTATTGTCGCTCTCTCGGTCGCAAGGTTAACATACGCACGTTCAATTCCCCGTACCGAGGAGAGCGCATTCTCTATTCGCGCGGCGCACGATGCGCAGTGCATGCCGCCTACCGAAAACCGGGTGCGAAGCAGGTCTGAACGGACACCGTACCCGAGCGTTTCCACCGTCTTTCGCATCTTTTCAACTCCGGTCACACCGGCGTCATAGTCCACGTAGGCCTTTTCTTCCGCGAAGTTCACGACCGCCTGCCTGATTCCCTCCGAATCCCGAAGGGCCTCCTCTATCCGCACCGCACATGACGCGCAGTGCATCCCCTCTATCGGAAGAACAGCTTTACTCGCTTTTTTTCCTCCCATTACCATACCCCCCTATGGTATATACCATAATATACCATCACATCTGAGAATGGGCAACCGTCGCTGCCGGGCGGCCGCCCTACGAAAAAACTTGGAAGTCGGGCCCGGTATGATATAATTGGTTCCTGAACTACATCGTTTCGAATGCAGCCGTCGCATAGCTTGTATCTGATTCCGGTTCCAAGGGCCGGGAAAGTTCCTGCTGCATCGTCGCCTTTCGATTGGTATATTGAGCCCGGAGAGCCAATCGACTCTGGGCTGTCAGTAGAGGGCGATCTGCCGCGGCAAAGAAGGACAAAATGGAGAAAGATACCTACAAGAAGCTCGAAGAGGACGTCAACCGTGAGGTTGAAAACGCACCGCTCGTGAAGAATACCAAGCTCGTGGTCAAGCAGCTGATAATGTCGCTCGCGGTCTTAGCAAACGAGCAGAACAGCGACTTCGAGAAGACCGCACAGACGATAATCGATATAGGAGAAGAACTGCACGAGAAATGCATGGTACACCTCAGGGAGGCGCTCACCTCGCTGACCCGGATGATCAAGACCGACTACCTCGGGGAGGCGTGGATAGACGGTCTCGATCTGTTCGAATGATCCTTACGCCCGGTATCGGCACATCCCGATCGTCGAGAGGCCGCCGTATCGGCACTCTCGATTCGGCCCGACTCTTCTAAAAGAAGAAAGGAAGGCGTATCCACGAGGCTCCGAGTCGTTTACTTCCGTACCAGAATGAACTCGACCCTGCGGTTTCTCGCCCTTCCCTCAGGGGTCTCGTTGGTATCGACGGGGTACTGAGAGCCGCGGCCCTCGAATGAGAGCCGCTCCCCATCGATACCGTTGGCAGTCAGGTAACGCCCGACGGATTCCGCCCTGTTCTTGGAAAGGGTTTTGTTGTACTCCTCGTTCCCCGTGGAGTCCGTGTGACCCTCTACGATGATCGAGTACCTGTCGTACTTTTGAAGCACATACACGATCTTATCGAGAATCTTGAAGGTCTTGTCACCCTTGAGATCGGCGTTATTGAACCCGAACTCGATGTTCGATACCTGTATCTTGAGGCCCCGTTCCGTGGGGATCACGAGGATGTCTATGGAAAACGGCACCGACTCGCTTTTGCTTTTATTGTTCACCGCATCGGTGGCCTCGAACACCATGGAATAATCCTCCCCGGAGTCGACGAGCACCCCACCGGCCGACACCCCGTCCCACCTGATCTCATCCTTCGGCCTGTTTGTACCGGAGAAGGTCTTGAACACGGACCCCGTAGAGGTATATACGGTCGCCTTCCAGCCCGATATCCCGGTAAGGTCCGATATTTCCGGCCGTATCACCAGAACGTCGTCCTTCCCGTCCCCATCCGGGGAAAACAAAGAAGGTTCCACGGCAAGGCCGATCTCGGGCGGATCGTTGTCCAAGACGAGCTCTTTCTTGAAGGAATAGGTGTTCACACCGCTTCTGTATATCACCTTCAAAAAGTAGAAGTACCTGCCCGATGCGAGCTCCTTCGGAAGCTTTTCGCCCCTCTGGGGCGCCCCGTCCCACTTTATACTCTCCGGAATATACCGGCGCCCGCGGAACCGTTTCGCGGTCTCGCCTTTTTCAGTCTGCACGATGAGATCCCACGTATCGATCCTCGAACGGTCGGAGAGCACCGGACGGAACGTTACCGTATCGTATAACCCGTCGCCGTTTGGAGAAAAAACCGGATTGTCGACGTCCACGGATGCCTGCCGCTGCCGTATGTCGAGGGTGACCTCCTTCACCGTGCCCGTGGTGGTATTGCCCGCGCCGTCTTTGCCGGTTATCGTTATATTGTACACCCCCTCCGGGAGCACGGCGCCGTTCTCGCCGGTTCCGTCCCATTCCCAGGCGGCCGGGAGATCCTTACCCCACTCGATGGTCTTGACCACTATCCCTTCGGGGGTCGTAACCCGGCACGACCAATCGACATTCTCCTCCGCCGTTATCTCTACCGTCACCGTATCCTTCACGCCGTCTCCATTGGGGGAGAAGGTTATATCGGACGCTGCTATAATGAGAAACGGCACGACGGTATCCACCACGATTCTTCCCTTCACCCTCATCGAGTAGGAGCCGTCCTTTTTCTTCGTATACAGCTCGTATACGTAATTCCCGTCGCCGATGATGTTTCCGTCGTCTCCGACCATGTTCCACCCGATCGTTTCCGGGATTCCGACAAGCGTCTGCCCCTCGACCGGCCTGTTCACCATCGTCTTCACTGTTTTAAGGGAATGATCGCGTATCACGAGCTTCCATCCGAAGGCCCTTTCCTCGTCGATTCCCATGGTTTCCAACTCGTAATCGTCATTTACACCGTCGAAGTTGGGTGAAAGCTGAAACGTCGGCCCAATGACGTAGCTGAGCGAGAGCGTCTCTATCTCTTCGAGGCGCGCCTTGTTCTCCGCGGTCAGCGGACCGGGCCGTAAGACCGATGTCTGCTTGAGCCGTATGATCTCTTCAGGAGACACCGATTTTCGATCGACGATACCTTCGAGCATCTCGTTTATATCCTTCACCGTCCGCTTTTCTACTGTGATCTCGTATCCTCCGCGAACCGCCACGCCCTTGCCTATCCTTCTTACGATTCCACCGAGGCCGCGCGGCAGATCCTGCGAAGCATACTCGGTGACGTTCATCCTGACTCTGACCGCACCGCCCTTCACGAGGACCCCGGTACCGTCGATATCCTTTTCCACAAGGAACTCGGTTCCGCGAACCGAGAGCGTGACGCTCTCGGTCTGTATGCTGTCCGTGCTCCTGTAGGCGATCTTCTGTGCCTTGGCAAAAAGCTCGCCCTTTATGAGCCGTACGAGCGAACGGCTACCGCCATCTTCCGACGGCAGCAGCGCAATGAGAAGCTCCGACCTGTTTTTCATCCTGAAAAGCGTGCCGGAACCCAGTACGATCTCACAGTAGCTCTCGGGACCGGTCCGTATCAGGGCTCCCTCCTCCAGGACGTCGCCGATTTCCGCCTTGACCCATGCCGTATCGTCCCTCTTGATGGAAACATCCCCCACTAGGAATACTATCCTTGCGGACTTTCCGGCTGGAAGGGAGATCTCGGAAACGTCCTTCTTGGCGCAGGAAACCGAGATCGCGAGCACGAGCAGGAAGACAAATGCGAAAAGCAGAGGTTGTCTATGATTCATACTGTTCCCTTTTACATACTTCGGGCTGATTAAGATTGTATCTCTTTTCTCCGTGAAGGGCAAAGGATAGTTTTACAACATCGCTCATAGATATGTAACGTATATAGAGGAATCACGCGGTTTTGGAGGTGAGCGGGCTCGAACCGCCGACCTCTTGCATGCGAAGCAAGCGCTCTCCCAGCTGAGCTACACCCCCGCTATAATTCATTAATATAACTATATGCCGGTGATAATCAAATGATTTTATAACGAACCAGGGTGATAAAATGTTTATTGACAACCAATTATTTTTCTTTATTATAGTTCCTATGTGTAAAGAAAGGATCGGCCTATGATAAAAGGCAAGGACGGCTCAAATATACCGAAGGTGGTTATCGAGAGACTCCCCCGATACTACCGTTATTTCGACCGTCTCGACGGTGAAATGGAGAAGATATCGAGTAAAAAGCTCGGTGAACTCATGGACACTTCCGCGAGCCAGGTCCGTCTCGACCTGAGCTACTTCGGAGATTTCGGCCAGCAGGGATACGGCTATAACATAAAGAAACTGAAACGCGAACTCGCCAATATTCTCGATATCGAAACGAAAAAGAACGTCATCATCATCGGCGCGGGAAACATCGGGAGGGCGCTTACCCGCTTCAACGCGCTGAAAGAGGCCGGATTCAATCTCACCGCCCTCTTCGACGTCAAGCCCATTCTCATAGGCGAGCGTCTCAACAACGTCCTGATCCGCCACATCGACGAGCTCTCCTCCTACCTCGAATCCCACGATATATCGATCGCAGTGCTTGCCGTCCCGAAGGCGGTCGCAAACAAGGTGGTAAAAACCCTCATAGAACACGGGATCAAGGGCATCCTGAACTTCTCGAGAACCGACCTCGACGTGCCGAAAGGTTTCCCTATCGAGAACATACACATCATGGACAAGATTCTCGCGCTCTCCTTCATCATCAGGGCCAACAAGTAGATCTTGCACCGTACGCCTCCCCGGGCGCGCTGCCAATCTTTTTGACTTTTCCGCACTCTATCTGTACATTAACGTAACACAGGCCATAAAGGCGGGGCCTAAGACGGCCCATTGGACCCGGAATATGGCGAAGGGAAATACAAAAGGAAGCAGGTCGCACCGGTTCGAGTTTCCCGGTGAAACAGGTAATTTCTTCATAGCGCTCAACGACGGCAGCTTTCCGGATATAGAGACCGACGAGCTGTACAAGGCCGGGAAAATCCTCTCCAGCTTCCTCTACGGCTTCCTCATCGAAAAGAGGGACGTGCGGGAAAGTTACCTCAACACCTTTCATTCGATTCTTCGAGACATTACGATCTTCATAGAGGACAAGGACCTCACCACTCTTTTACGGTTCGCCAGCAGGCAGTTCAAGGAGGGTGACTTCGAGAACTCCCTTTTTACCTCCAAGCTCGTTCTCGCCAGGATCAACAAGATCGTCGACGACAAGATCGCGCAAAACAGTCTCACCATAGACAAGGAGATCATCAGGCTGCAAATCTCGACCTTGAACTTCATCGGTTATATCTACTCGAAGCTCAACCGGAACCTCGACTACGGCCTCAAGCTTACGAACCTCGCCAACTCTCTTTTGAACGAGTTCGATCAGGACAACAGAGAAACGATCGCCCTGAAATCCGCAATCCACGACACTCTCGGGGTGCTGTACATCCTCAAGGAGCGCTGGGACAAGGCGGTCTATTACCTCGACATGGCTCATGAATACGACGAGAAGCTTCTTTTGCTCGGTCAGACCGACGTGATCGGACTTCGGCTTACGAACAGCAATCTCGGGTATGCGATAGTGCGCCGGTGCGATTCAATACTTGAAGACAGCAGCAAAAAGCTCAACTTCCATAAGATCGAAACGGAGCTCGAACGGGCTGCGCGGTTTTTCATGAAGGTCAGGGTGGACGTTCAGCCGGTCGTCCCCGAAGAGCTCCTTAAGGACCGAGAGCTCTCCTGTGCGCTGAAGCGAATGCAGGAGGGCATCGCCCTCCACACGGAGGTCAAGAGAAAGCTCCAGAAACGGCTTATTTAACAAATCCGGCGGATCACAGCCCCCCTCCCCGGCGGGAGAGTAAATAGCTGCGTGCGGGAGCGGTCGTGTAGAACGATCCGGTTATGAGAACGAGGTCGCGGGGGGTGCTCACGCACACCGTGCCGTCGATCGCCTTTTTCAGATCGGGTTCCAAACCGCACGCCGGAAAGTATTTCTTCGCCGTTTCGTAAACATACGCGGTGTCGACCGGTTTGTGAGTCACAGGCTCGGATACGACGAGCCCGTCCGACACGGAAGCGACGTGCCGTACTATTCCGTCTATATCCTTCCCCTTCACGATACCGATTATGCTGAACAATCTCTCATACCGGTAAATACCACGGACCGCCGCAGCCAGCACGCGGGCGGAGTCTTTATTGTGCGCCGAATCGAGCAGAAACCGGCGATCCCTCGTGATAAGCTCGAGCCTGCCCGGGAAGAAGATCTTGCCCAGCGCTTCTCGAACGCATGCCTCGCCGGGGAGCATGCCGATCGTTTTCAGGGCGAGCATCGCGGTCACCGCATTCTGCACCTGATGCTCTCCGGCAAGCGTGAGAAACAGGTCCCTAAACCGCACCCCGTCCACAGACACGCTGAACCGCGTCCCCTCCTCTCCCATGGCGCCGATCTCGTATGAGCAGCGTTCCTGTACGAACAAAAGCGGACTTTTGGTTTCTTCGGCACGCCGTACGAATACACCGGAAACGGGATACGGCTGGTACCCGATCACCGCGGGGCGCCGGTCCTTGATGATTCCGGCTTTCTCGTATGCGATCAGCTCGGCCGTCGTCCCGAGCTTGTCCGTGTGATCGAGGCTTACCGGCGTGATCACTGAGACCTCGGGCACCGCGAAATTGGTGGAATCGAACCGACCGCCCATCCCCGTCTCGAGCACCGACCACTCGACGTTTCTTCGACGGAAGTAGACGATCGCCAGAAGGGTGAGTATCTCGAAAGTGGTCGGCTTCGAGGGCATGGGAAAATCGTCTATCGCGGGCCGGAGATCGTTTAAAAGGCTTACGATCTCCCGGTCTTCGATCCGGTCCCCCGACACTTCGATGCGCTCGTTTACCCACTCGAGGTGTGGAGAGGTAAAGAGCCCGGTTTTTATCCCCTGCGCCGACAGAATCGCAGAGAGGATCCTGCAGACGGACCCCTTTCCCTTGGTCCCCGCGACGTGAATGATCTTCATTCCCTCGTGGGGGGACCCCGCCCTCTCGAGAAGTCGAACGGTGCGCTCTATATTGTAGTGGACCGATCCGTACGAGTATGAAAGGTCGGTCTCGTAGTTGATAAAACTGTACAGATAATCGAGGGCTTCGTCTATCGTTTCAAACGGTTTCACGAAGAGCAGTGTACACACTGGAGTCTCACGCGGTCAAGCTGTTTATCCGTCTCGATAATCGATTCCGATTTCGATTGATTTGTCCCGGCCCGCGAGGTACCTTTTATGAAACAATACGGAAAGGGGTGATACGGTTGCTCACCGATTACAAAGAAGAGGTCGAACAGCTGAAACGTACGATAGAAGAAGGGTGGGATCGCCTTTGAAGCGGACCGCCTGATCGAAGAGCGCCGCTCACTCGAGCGGGAGCTCTCGGACCCGGAAATATGGAACGATAGAGGGCGGGCGAACCGTACCACCGGTAAACTCAAGAAGATAAAGACAACCCTCGAGCCGTGGAAAAGGGTGAGACAGGAGATATCCGACCTCTCCGAACTCTATACGATGGCGGTCGAGGAAAACGAGGAGACGCTTGAAGACGAGCTCGACGCGCAGATCGATGACCTGAGAAAGAGGGTCGAACGGCTCGAGAAGCTCGCGCTCCTCAACGGCGAAAACGATCCTTCCAGCTGCTATCTCACCATCCATTCGGGTGCAGGCGGAACCGAGGCCTGCGACTGGGTATCCATGCTGCTTCGAATGTACCTCAGGTGGGCCGAGCAGAGCGGGTATACTACGAAGATCGTCGACATCATGCCCGGAGAAGAGGCGGGAATCAAGTCCGTCACCGCTCACATCGAGGGAGAATACGCCTATGGGTACCTTAAGACGGAGATCGGCATCCACCGTCTCGTACGGATCTCCCCTTTCGATTCCAACTCCCGGCGGCATACGTCTTTCGCCTCCGTGTTCTGCACACCGGAGGTAGACGACGAGATCGTAATCGATATTAATCCTAAGGATCTGAAAATTGACACCTACCGATCGCAGGGGGCGGGAGGACAGCACGTCAACAAGACCGACTCGGCCGTTCGCATCACCCACATTCCCACCTCAATAGTAGCTCAGTGCCAGAACGAGCGCTCACAGCACAAGAACAAGACGATGGCGATGAAAATCCTCAGATCGAAGCTCTACGACCACTACAAGAAGCAGCAGGACGAGGAGAAGATGGCGCAGGAGAAGACGAAGAAGGACATCTC
>JAFGTF010000118.1 GCA_016934265.1 Spirochaetota bacterium | reverse complement strand
GCGGCGAGAAGCGCGGCCTCGTTCACGAGATTCGCGAGATCCGCCCCAGAAAAACCGGGGGTACCACGGGCGATTACCTTGAGGTTCGCAGTCTTGGCGACCGGTATTTTGGCGGTATGCACCTTCAGGATACCCTCACGTCCCTTGATGTCGGGAATGTCGACGACGACCTGCCGGTCGAACCTCCCCGGTCTCAACAGCGCAGGATCGAGCACGTCCGGCCTGTTGGTGGCCGCGACGACGATGATGCCCTTGTTCTCCTCGAACCCGTCCATTTCCACCAGAAGCTGGTTGAGCGTTTGCTCCCGTTCGTCGTGTCCCCCGCCGTATCCGGCGCCGCGGACCCTGCCTACCGCATCGAGCTCGTCGATAAAGATAATGCAGGGTGCGTGCTTCTTGCCCTGATCGAACAGGTCCCTCACTCTGCTCGCCCCGACTCCGACGAACATCTCAACGAAGTCCGATCCGCTCATACTGAAGAACGGGACCTCGGCCTCTCCGGAGATCGCCTTTGCGAGAAGTGTCTTGCCGGTTCCGGGCGGCCCGATGAGAAGCAGCCCCTTGGGTATCTTCGCACCGAGCCGTATGTACTTGCTCGTGTCCTTGAGATAATCGATTACTTCCTTCAGCTCCTCCTTCGCCTCTTCCACGCCGGCGACGTCGCTGAAAGTCACCTTTCTCGCCGAATCCGGCTGCAGTTTCGCCCTGCTCTTTCCGAATGACAGAGCCTTGCTGCTCGTTCCCTGGATCTGACGAAGCATTATGAACCAGAAGACCCCGAGTATGAGGATCCACGGTATGATACCGACGAGTGCATTTAGAAAGGGAAAGTTCTTCTTTGCCTCGCCCTTGAATTCGATATTGTTCTCGAGCAGAAGCGGTATCAGGTTCGGGTCCTCGTATGGAATGATCGTGTGAAATGAAATGAGCGGCTGCTCCCCGCCCGCGATGTACCCGTAGATGTCTTTTTCCACTATCTTGAGCTGCTGTATCCTACCCTCGGCAACGAGTCCGATGAAATTGGAATATTCGACCTCCTTGTAGCTCTCCTTCGGCTTATTGAACATGAACATGAGAAAGAGAGCGATGAGCCCGATGATGGCTATCAGGGCCAGTCGATTAGACGGCTTGAAGTTCTTGAAATCGTTTTTATTGTTCACCTTCAATTTTCCTCTTGAATGATTTCCCCGATATAATCGAGCTCCCTGAACCGTTCATCGTAATCGAGACCGTACCCGATGACAAACCTGTCGCTCACCTCGAAGCCGATGTAATCGATATTCACATCGATTTCACGCTTGCATCGCTTGTCGAGGAGCGTGCATACCCGTATGCTTTCAGGACCGTGCAGCGCGAGGTATTTCATCGTATAGTCGAGCGTATATCCCGTATCGACGATGTCCTCGACGAGCAGGATGTGCTTGCCCCTCACGTCCAGCTTGAGGTCTTTTATTATCCTCACGGTACCTGTCGATCTCGTACCCTTGTAGCTCGTGGTTGCGATAAAGTCGATGGAAATCCGTGCGGTGATGTGCCTGCAAAGGTCGGCGAGGAAGATGAACGCGCCCTTCAGGTTACAGACGAGCACGACGTCCCTGTCTTTGTAGTCGACGGAAATAAGACTACCGAGCTCCGCGACTTTTCGCTGTATCTCATCCTTTGTCACAATCGTCGCTATTTTCTCCACTTCACTCCACCAGCCCGCATTCGAGTATCGTATCGCTCCGGTCCGTCACCATGAATCCGGCGGCACACCGGTTCGCCATACCGAAACGGTCGAGGAATATGCCGATAACCTCTCCTCCACTCTCAATTATCGGCACCGTACCCCGCAGATCCCTCGGTACTTTCCCGTCGATCAACAGCGATTTCACCTTTTTTGTGCCGAGGTTGTGCAGACTAATACGGTCACCCTCTTTCCTGCTCCTGATAACAATTGGGAATTTGAGTTTGCGGTAATCGAAATAGAGTTTGCTGTTATCAAAGGTCTCTACATGACCTCGTATGCGGAATACTGCTCTTCTTTTGATCTCATCGATAAAGACAGGACCTCCCGTATCCTCTACGTAGTAAAGATATGGTTTATACCTCCGCTTGACAAGATTTTTCTCAAACAGCAGGGTCGTATACCGTAATTGCACGAGAAACGGCCCTTTTTTATAGAGCGTTCTGCTCCCGGTTCCGTGATACTCCGACAGGTACAAAAGAGCCTTAAAGGGAATATATAAGCCGCCTTCGTCGTCCGTACCGGAAAAGAGCCGTTCTTTCGCCTCGAGTATCACCCTGCGCCTGAGCACGGGATCGAGCGCCATGAACCCGGCGTATTCCAGAGAGACGGTATCGCCGGTTTTTTCGACGGTCAGCCGATCGAATGCTTCGGCTGCGGTCCTCTCCATGAAACGATGCTCCTCACCGACGATGCGTATGAAATTCTCCATGTGCTCCCGGTAGCGGACATTGGTCTCTTTGAGAACCGGAACCACCTCGTGGCGTATCCTGTTCCGCGGATATCTCCTGTCAAAGTTCGTTTCATCCGTCCGGTACCCTATATCGTGTCTCGAAAGATAATCAATGATTTCCTCCCTCGTGACCGACAGGAGGGGGTGAACGATTTTTCCGCTTTTCGGCAGGATTCCTCGAGCTCCTTGCGGCCCTGTTCCGGTGATCAGCCTGAAGAGCAGGGTCTCGATGTTGTCATCGAGCGTATGGCCGGTGGCTATCTTGTTTAAGCCGGTTCTATGCAGAAGCGTGACGAGGTAATCGTACCGGACCCTTCTCGCGGCCTCTTCGAGAGATTCGTCTCTCTTCCTGACTTCCTCCGTCACGACGGACTCTGAATAAAAAGACAGGCCGAGCGTTTCGGATTGTTCCTTTACGAATATGAGGTCCCCGCGCGATTCTTCGCCCCTGATCCCGTGCTCCAGGTGTGCAACCGCGATCTCAAACCCCGTCTCTTTTGAAAGCGAAAAAAGAACATGTAAAAGCGCTACCGAGTCCGGGCCCCCCGATACTGCGAGCAGTATTCCGTCGCCCATGCTTAAAAGACCGTTTCTCGAACAGTACTCTCTGACCTTGTGAATAAGTTCCATAACCGCCGCTCTCCGAAGACCGATGCCCGTCACCGCCGTTTTGAAACCGGACATCGACGCACCTGCCCGAGTTGACATCTTCCGGATCTTCTTGACATCGCCCATGCTTTTTCTTGAAAAATTGGTAAGAGAATTACCAGGGGGAAAACATTCGGCGCGGAAACGTTATTTTTTATTGAAGTTGTTCATCGCTTCATCGATGGAACCGAGGACCATGATTCTGATCGCCTCTATGACCTCATCCATCTTCTCGTTGAGTAAATTGGTTTCCTCCTGAGTAAAGTCCTCAAGAACGTACTCGCACAGGTCTTTTTCCGATTTGCTCGGAGGCCTTCCTATACCGAAACGCAGTCTCGGGAAGTCCTCGGATTTCAGAGAGTAGATGAGTGACCGTATACCGTTGTGCCCGCCGTGTCCGCCGCTTCGCCGTATGCGAATCTTGCCGAACGGAAGCTCCGTATCGTCGGTAATGGTTATGATGTCCTTTGTCTTGATCTTCAGGAAGCTGGCAAGATAGAGTACCGCCTCGCCGCTGAGATTCATGAAAGTCTGCGGCTTTAACAGCACGATCTCCCGCCCGTCGCACATACCACGCCCGAAAACGGCTTTCTTTTTTCGAATACAAAGCTCAATATCGTGCGCCTTTGCGAATCTGTCAACGGCCATAAAGCCGATATTGTGTCTGTTCCCCTTGTACTTCTGACCGGGATTTCCAAGACCCACGATGAGCTTCAAGATGTTTCCCTCTTCCCCCTATTCTACAGCCCGATTCTGTCTACGATGCCTCAGTTTCGCGCTTCGACCGAACGTGCCGAACGGATTCGTATCCCCGACGTTTTGGGATCTATCATCTACCGACCTGATTGCGTGGTAACGGCGAATAAAAGGGTTTGGGCAGCCGTTTATTCCTTCTCGTCTTCTTCCTCTGCAGCTTCCTCCGCCGCTTCACCGGCAGCTTCGGCCTCTTCTGTGACCTCCTCTTCTTCAACTACCGGTTCTGCAATCTTGGAAGGCATACCGATGGTGAGCACAACCTGCTCGGGGCTGGAAAGGACCCGAATCTCCTCGCCGACTTGTATGTCTTTCACGTGAATGGAATCTCCTATATCGAGATCGGTAACATCGATGTAGAATGCTTCCGGAAGGTCCTTCGGAAGACACTCGATCTCGATATCGCGGACATACTCCTCGAGAATTCCGCCCATTTTGACACCCTTTGAGGCACCGGTGAGCTTGACCGGAATCTCGGTCTTAAGCAGCTGGCCCGCTTTGATCTGAAGGAAGTCGATGTGTATGATATCACGTTTTACCGGGTCGACCTGGTAGTCCTTGACGATCACGTCGATCTTTTCTTTTTCGTCGAGGTCGAGCGTTATAATGGCGTGCTCGCCGATATCCTCGAACATCTTCAAGAACTCCTTGCCGTGGACGGTGACGGCCTTGTCCCCTTTATATCCGTACATCACACCGGGTATGAGACCCCGGCGTCTCAGTTTCTTCGCCGCACCCTTACCGGTCTGTTCCCTTGACTGGATTGTTAATACGTTTTCTGCCATATGAACCTCTCTCTTTCATGCCGAAATACGGTAGTACCGATCATACTTACGGTCTAATGAGACTACTCCAGCTCCAGTATACCGTCTTCCTCCTGCACTGCATCGAGAAAGAGCGGCGCCACCGAACGGTCTTCGTGTATCCTTTCGATCGCGTCGGCCATGAGACCGGCAATCGAGAGGACCTCGACCTTCCTGTAGTCCTTGTTGCTGTTGTCGATATATATGGAATCCGTCACAATAACCTTATGAAGGACGGAGTTGTTGATTCGCTCCATCGCCCTGCTCGAAAAGACCCCGTGCGTCGCACATGCGTATATCTTCTTCGCCCCCTTCTCCGCGAGGACCTGCGCGGAAGAACACAGGGTCCCGGCAGTATCTATCATATCGTCGACGATAATGAGGTTCGAATTTTTTATCTGGGCCTCTCCGATGATGTTCATCACCGTAGACATGTTTTTCTCGAATCTTCTCTTGTCGATTATCGCCATATTGGCATTGAGAAGCTTCGCGAAGAACCGTGCCCTCTCGACCCCCCCCGCGTCGGGCGATACGATGACGTAGTCCTCCTTCGATGCGTTGAAGTAGTTGAACAGCACGGGAGTTGCGAAAAGATGGTCCACCGGGATATCGAAGTATCCCGGTATCTGAAGGGCGTGAACATCCAAAAGAAGTATCCTGTTCGCGCCGGCGACGGTGATGAGATTTGCGACAAGCTTCGATGTAATCGGAGTCCTTGGCTGAGCCTTTCTATCCTGTCTCGCGTATCCGTAATACGGCAGAACCGCGGTGATACGCCCCGCCGACGCCCTTTTGAGAGTATCGAGCAGAATCAAAAGCTCCATCAGGTTTTCGTTACCCGGATTTGATGTCGACTGGATAACGAAGACGTCCGCCCCCCGCACCGATTCGTTTATCTTGACAAAGATCTCCCGATCTGCGAAACGACAGATCTCTACGTCCGTAAGTCTCGTCTTCAGTCCCTCGGCAATGCTTTCCGCAAGTTTCTTGTTCGCAGTTCCGGAAATAATCTTCAGCTCTCTTTTAATCAAGGGAATTTTCCTGTATTAAGAGTGATGTAAAAGTTACCGGTATTCGTCATACCGGTGTATCGAAACCGCTCCGGGAAGCGATATTACGGTACACCGGTTTGCCCAGTACAGACGCGTTAACGACGCCCAATAAATGCACCGATGAGGATGCGATGCACCTTCGGCGCCCGTCTCCCCGCCTCTGATACCCGCTGAAGAATCTGGGGCGGGAGGATTCGAACCCCCGAATGTCAGGACCAAAACCTGATGGCTTACCGCTTGCCGACGCCCCAAAATCAACACCACAATCAATATAAGTATATTAAGAAAAAATGAAAACAAAAAGTAGTTCGGCCGTAACGCGTTACGTAATTCTCTGTCTGATTGAAGAAAACCGGTTTTGGTTTATCCGTTCCTGTGAGATAGTGGTCGTGTGATGTGTTTTATCAGCTCTCGGTATGTGCGCTTCGTTTCTCGCTTTCTATTTTCTCCGTTTCCTTGTCGTACGCTTCCAACACCGCCCGTTGGACGACTTCCCTGAAGGAAGAATTGATTGGATGCGCAACATCTTTGAATTCACCGCTCGTAGTCTTTCTGCTGGGCATCGCAACGAATATTCCGCTCTGTCCATCGATGACCTTGAGGTTATGCACAACGAACGAGTCATCGAATGTAACAGAAACATAGGCCCTGAGTTTTCCCTCAGTGCCGACCTTCTTTACCCTCACATCCGTAATTTTCATAGCACAAAATACCTCTTTCCAGAAGATGATAACAACGCTCTCATGAACACCGTATCATATCGATGAGTTTATGTCAATAATGTTTTTTATTCTTGATTAGATGTAGGAATGTGCCGGCTACAGGGCCGTGTATTCACTGTAATTATAATAATATGGAGAATTACAATCTATTTGATAAACGATACGCCGCACGGCTCACCGACCCTGATCCAAAAGGTACGTCCGGCCTCGATCTCGAAGGCACCGGTTTATACATAAAACGGTATATGCATGACAACATACGCCTGTACGATCGTCAGCCCTCGTTATGGGCCGACTCGACCGTGTTCGGTTTGGTACAGCTCTCTGTACATGTAATAGGACCGAAGCACTTTTTTCACGAACAGCCTCGTCTCTGGAAACGGTATCTCTTCCGTGAACACTTCGTCGTCGATCCCCGGATTCTCTGTCAGCCAGCGCCTGACGTTCCCCGGCCCCCCGTTGTACGCGGCGAGCACGCGGGAGGGGGTCTTGAACCGGGAGAAGAGAAAATCGAGATAGGTTATTCCCATTTCGATATTCTTCTCCGGTTCGACCAGCTCTTCGTCCGTGAGTGTTTCACCTGCAATCCAGTGGGCCGTTGTGGGAAGAAGCTGCATGAGTCCCAGCGCGCCGACCGACGACCTCGCACCGGCATGGTATCTGCTCTCCTCCCGCATGACCGCCAGTACCAGGTACTCGTCGAACGGCGGCGATTGCTCTCGTATCCTTTCTCTTACGATATCAATATACGGCATGGGGTAGAGAAGCTCGAGAATTTCTCTCGGTAGAAAAAGCGGGAAAACCGGCCACCGGACGCCGACCTCGAGATCTTCATTCGCCGCCTCATCGTCGGTCTCGTACCCGTTCAAAAGCCTTTCCGCATGGAGAATCGACTTGTAAAAGCGGCCTGTATCGTAATATATTTTCGATAGGAGGAAATCAAGGACCATTTTCTGCTCGGAAGCGGCCCACTCGTATGACGGGGTAATGAGCTCCAGCAGATCGTCGTACATCCCGAATCCGAGAAAATCGAACAGCCCCGACTCCTGCTTTTCCCGCGCTATCAACGCTATCCTGTAATAGGGCGCATAATTCTCACTCAGACTGAGTATCGACTCGATTTTATTTCTCACATGCTCATGTCTGCGGCCCGTACTGTAGAGCTGCACAAGAAGCTCCAACGCTTCCTCCTGCATCCCCCGGTCTTCGTACCGCTCAGCCCTGCTTAAGAGGTCGCCCTCGAGCTCGATGCGGTTCGCCGCCTTGAAGTAGTAGTAGCTTCCCGGATAGTATGCGAGCACGTTTTTAAGAAGGGTCTCGTCTTCATAGATCCCCAGAACGAACGCCGCCCATGCCCGGCCGAGGGGGCTTGTAACATCGGATTGGACCTCCCGTACGAAACGGACTGCGGTCTCATACTGTTTTTCTCCCGTCGCCCGGTAGAACGCCTCCTGAACAATCCAGTCCTTCGTTTGGCTTTTATCGGGTTCTCTTATAAGTCCCGCCGCCTCCGAAAGGTGCGTATCGAGGTCGAGCCTATATTTCGCAAGATCGTGCTGCAAGACCCGCGCCTCGTAGTCGCCGGCGTTTTTTCCCCCTTCGGCCTTGAGGTAGCCGTCGATATAATCGAAAGCCTGGTTTTGTTTTCCGTTGTGATAGGCGCAGAACGCGAGCATTCTCAACGCGTGCGCGTCATGGTAGTTGTCATAGTACTCTTCATAAAGCACCTCCGCGGTTTCATAGTCCTTTTTCCGGTAATGACAGAGCGCGGTAATTTGGGCCGTCTTCTTGTTCTTTGGAAGACGTTGCACAATCTGGAGGGCCTCCTCGAAGAGTCCATTCTCGACAAGGAGTGCAAGCAGGTCTATGGTTCGAAATCCCTCTTTATGAAGCGTTTCGACGACTGCTTTATTCCGGGATGCCGCTTGAAGGGCCTTTTCACGTGCAGCGGTATCCGCCCCTTCGATCGCCTCCCTGTAGCACGCAGCCGCTCTTTCGGTATCCCCCCGCTCCTCGAACATTCTGCCGAGGTAGTAGGAAGCACGCGGTACGAAAATCTCTCCCTTTCTCACCGTATCAATGCAATCGTTGAAACTGGGGGAATCGATTCCGGCTATTACCACAATCCTTTCCAGTACAGCGGCCGTCACGATTTCCGCCTCCTGATCGGGGCCGCCGCGTTTCGTATGGAGCGTAAGGCCGTACCATTTAAGGGCGCTCTGGTAGTCCTCGAGCCGTTCGTAGTTATGACCGATGAAAAAGGGCACGAATTCCGTAAACGGCGTCTTCGAATTATAAAGCGTCTTCATGACCTTGTTTGCCCTGTGAAACATGCCGAGCTTTTCAAGCGACTTTGCGACGAGCAGCTTTTCCGGGCCCGTCTGCCCGTCGGCTCTTATGGACGCCTCGATGACCTCCTCATATCTGCCGGCCAGAAAGAACTTTTCGATCTCACTCTTTACCGTTTTCGTCGATGCCGATTCCGCGGCACGGGGATACGTAAAAAGAAGGAGGGGATAAAATAAAAGGCAGAAGCAGGCGCTACGACTAACGCGGTTTTTCATGGCAAAGGAGAATATACACCGGAACCTTACACGATGCCCAGGATTAAATACGCGGTGGCCGCCGCCCCGTCGGGAAGAAGCGAGAAAAGCGCCATGAACATTCTCTCCAAGAGTGGAAAAAGCGTCGAGCGGTCAATCGCCCTGTCGAGTTTGAGGACGGGATGGTTGTAGAGGAAGATAAAAACGGCACCGCAGACGAGCACTCCCTTGAACAGTCCGATTACCACTCCCAGCACATGATCCACATCGGAGAAGTTGAGCTTGTCGGTGAACCGAATCAGCGTGTTTCGTACTAGTACGAGCAGGATGGTGATTCCGACGAAGATCGCCGCGAATGAAAGGATGAGAGACAAATCCTCGTTCTCTATCAGGACGCTCATTACGGTATTCAGGGCCCGGTAAAAGAGAAACGCTCCGACCAGTCCAAGCACGAAGATGAGTACCGAAAACAGCTCTCTGAGAAAGCCTCTGAGGAATCCTTTTATACAGAAGACCACCACTAAAACGATGATAATCACATCGATAAAGTTCATTTTACCCTATAAACCTCTCGATATTTTTTTGTTTTTTATGTAAATGTGCTATACTAAGGTATAGAAACGTACTGACGGTATTTAATAGATGAAACTCGCAAATATGCAGAGCGTCGAAAAGGGTTCTGAACCCATTATTGTCGACCTCGTTAAACGGGTCCTCGAAAACCGGGTTGACGTCGTATCCAATGACGGTTTCGTCCTCGATGTAGCCCACTACACAATTGAGAAAACGAAGATCGCACGGCTTATCGCGGAAAGCAATATTCTTCAGAAAAGAACGGCCGAGATTCGCGAAGAGTACAAGCTTTCGAGAATCATCGAATGTCTCGCGATCGTAAACAGGGCGATCGACGTCGTTTCCCACAGAAATGAATCGATGAACCTGTATCCCGGTTGAAACACGGCCGTACCCCCCTTGTGAACGTCGTTCTCCGCCACAGAGCATCGCTTCTTCAACAGCTCACTATACTTATCGACAATATACCCCATATGATGACAAACCCTCGCGCCGACGCCTTGACTGTCGCCGTTATGCGGGAGTATCATAATAGTATGTTCCTGCGAGGGATGAAAAACGATGTCGGAGCTTAGGCAGAACCCCCTGTCCGGTCAATGGGTTGTGTACGCACCTCTCAGAAAAAAAAGACCGTATGATTTCCATGCGTCCGAAAGAGAGACGGCGGGCCTCCCCGAACGCGATACAAGCTGCCCTTTCTGTCCGGGTAACGAACGAATGCTTCCGGATATTATTCTGGAAAAACCGGACGGTGACGGCGTATCCTGGATGACGAGGGTGGTACCGAACAAGTACGCGGCATTCGAATCCTCCTGCCTGGAAATGAATTCGGAGAACGGACCGTATGCGATAACGCCGGGATACGGCTATCACGAGGTCATTATAGAGAGCCCGATACATAACGAGGATATACCTCGTATGGCACCCGAAAGAGTGGCGGCGATTGTGGAGACCTACTACAAACGGTATGTCGAGATCCTGGCGGACAGAAAAATAATGGAGGTTTTCATCTTTAGAAATCACGGAAAAAGTGCGGGCACTTCCCTCGTACACCCCCATTCGCAGCTCATCGCGACACCGGTGGTACCCGCCGGTATAGAGACCAAAAAAAAACGTGCCCGCGAATATTTCCGGGAGTGTAAACACTGCCTTTTCTGCGACATACTGCGCTTCGAGCGATCATCCGGCAATCGAATCCTCTTCGAGAACGGTTCCTTCGTTGCATTCATTCCCTATGCGGCGGAAGTGCCTTTCGAGCTGTGGATTTTCCCGAAAGCCCACCAGTCCGATTTCAGGCTCATTAGCGATACCCAAAAAGGAGAGCTCGCGACCATGCTGAAATCGGTCCTGGGAGTCCTCACACAACGCCTCGGGGATCCCGATTACAACCTCCTTTTGAGTACATTCACCCGCGCTGACCGGGACGATCGCTCCCTGCACTGGCACATCGTAGTTCGGCCGAGAACGACGATTAAAGCCGGGTTCGAAATCGGCTCCGGAATGGCTATCAACCCATCGTTTCCGGAGGAAGACTGCCGGATACTGAAGGAAGGGCCGTAGCGTGCCGTCCGGTATCGACGGAGCTTGGAGCTTCCATACAGGCGTATGACCCGCCTGTCGGGTTGACAGAATAGGGTTCGTTTGTTATCCTACTAGAAATCCGCACGGAATTTCCGTGCAAAGCAGTGTTACACAACGCTGAAAGGAAAACGGTATCCATGAGAAGCCTCGATGATTACAGGACCATAGTCGGCGACCATGTGCTGTATAATGTCTATCATAAGGCGCAGAGACTTTACGGAAAACACATACTCCATCTCAATTCAACATATCAGGGTGGGGGCGTCGCCGAAATTCTCGCGACCCTCGTTCCCCTCATGAACGATATCGGCATAGATACGGGCTGGAGGATCCTGCATGGGAATCCCGATTTCTTTACCATTACAAAGAAGTTCCATAATGCACTGCAGGGGCAATCGCTCAATCTGACAAAGATAAAGAAGGCTCTCTACACTGCGACTAACGAAAACTTTTCTGTTTATACCCATATAGACCACGACTGTGTGATCATACACGACCCCCAGCCTCTCCCTCTCATCAAATACCATAAAAAACGCCAGCCATGGGTCTGGCGGTGCCATATCGACCTCTCCAATCCCTCGAGCGAAATATGGGAATTCCTAAAAGGGTTCATCCTCCGGTATGATATGGTGATCATCTCGAATGAGAAATACAGAAGCGAACAGCTTCCCGTCGAGCAGCGCATCATACCGCCGGCCATAGATCCGCTGTCGCCGAAGAATATGGTGCTATCGGAGAAGGATATCGACAAGTACATGCAGAAGTTCGGCATACCTCGAGACAAGCCAATCATCACGCAGGTTTCCAGGTTCGACAAGTGGAAGGACCCGTTGGGCGTCTTGGAAGTGTATAAACGCGTTAAAAAACAGGTAGACTGCAGGCTCGTGTTATGCGGCAGCATGGCGACCGACGATCCTGAGGGGCTCTTAATCTACGAGAAGGTCCTCCAGAAGGCAAACGACTTGGTCGATTCAAAAGACGTCATCCTCACCACAGTGGAAAACAATATCCTCGTCAACGTCCTGCAGCGCGCCTCGTCGGTGATCATTCAGAAATCGACCAGAGAAGGCTTCGGTCTCACCGTCACGGAAGCCCTGTGGAAAAGCAAACCGGTGGTCGCCTCCAATGTCGGCGGAATCCCGCTTCAGATCGAGGACGGAAAAAGCGGGTACCTCCTTGAACCGAGGGATATCGGTGGATTCGCCGATAAAATCCTCTATCTCCTCGATAACCCGGAACATTCGAAAAAGATAGGTGATCGCGGCAGGGAGATGGTAAGGAAGAATTTTCTTATCACGAGGCAGGTCTGCAATTATGTCGAGCTTCTTAATGATATACTTTAACACTACATGTGACGAATGGTCCTTGTCGCCCCGGTTACGGAAAAATGCTCCCCCGGGTATCGGATACTCCCGTATTCCGCCCGCGGAATGACCATGTTGGGGTCGTTCAGCGCCGGTTCCGACTCCCTGAGGAAGGTGCCGTTGAAAGTTCCTGAAGCAGCAAACGGACCTCACCCACGCCGCCTATGTTGTACCTCGCCCTGGTAGGGCCGAACCCTACTTTGATCGAGTATGCATTGCCGGGAAGCTCCTGGAAAATATCCTCGTCCGTGACGTCGTCGCCAATCGCGAGAATGAAATCCCAAGGCCCTTTGGATATCCAGGTTTGCGCCGCTCTCCCCTTATTGATCCCCGCGTTCTTGATCTCGAGAACCTTGTTTCCTTCCATTATCCCTATGTTGAAGTTTTCCGTCAGTTTCACAAGTATCTCCCTCAGCTCGCTGACCCGGATGAGGGCGAACTCCGGGTCGGCCTTCCTGTAGTGCCACACGAGAGAGAACTCCTTCTCCTCGATAAAGGAGCCCGGGGTTCTGTCCACGTAGAGATCCAAAATAGGACGTATATCGTCCTTCCACTCGTTTCTCAGCGGCTCGATCTCCGACCAGCCGACCCCCCTCTCCTTCAGCCAGACACCGTGCTCGGCGACGAACGAGATATCGATTCCGGAAAACCAATTCTCCAGCGTCTCCTTGTCGCGGCCGCTGATGATGACGACCTCGTTTTTTTTATCGGCTGCGAGCCTGCGTAATACCGATCCCAGATCCTGGTCCGGCTTTGCATGCTCCGGTCTTTTAACAAACCGTACGAGCGTCCCGTCGTAATCGAGAAGCACGAGACGCCTGAATGATTTTTTGTAGCCGTTGATGAGTTTCTTCTTCACCTCTGCCGACAGTATCTGCTCATTGAGCTCCCTGCTGTATGTCGCCACCGTTTCGAGCCGTTCCACGAAATCGTGCGCCCACCTGTTCACGTCGTATCGTTTGAGCCGCTGCTGCATGACCCTGTTTTTTTCTCTCTGTTCTTCCTGGGGGATCTCGAGTGCCGTCTTGATCGCTTCAGCGACCTGTTCTCTGTTGTGTGGATTTACGATAAGGGCTTCCCCGAGTTCGTGGACCGAGCCCGCCATTCCGCTCAGAATGAGTATCCCGTTGCCGTCCCCCTTGGTGGCGACATACTCCTTTGCTATGAGATTCATCCCGTCCCGAAGAGGCGTTACAAGCGCTACGTCGGACAGGAAATAGAACGCCGCGAGCTTATGAAACGGTAACGACTGATACAGATACCAGACGGGCATCCATTCGATAGTGCTGTATGCGCCGTTGATCCGGCCTACCATCTCATCGATCTCCCTCTTCAGCATCCTGTATGTCTCGACGCCGGTCCTCGAGGGAACCGCAACCAGAATGAGGGTAACTTTCCCCCTGTAGGCCGGATTCGTTTTTAAAAAGAAATCGAACGCCTCCAAGCGGTTCAAGATTCCCTTCGTGTAATCGAGCCGGTCGACTGACAGTATGATTTTTTCGGAACGGATCTTCTTTTTTATTCTCTCAATCTCCAGCCGTACCTCTTCTTCTTTCGGCGCACCCGAGAACCGCTCATAGTCGATCCCCATTGGGAACGCGTCCACTTTCACGAATCGGTTGCCTACTAAAAACTGCCCGAGCGTATGCTCATATCCCAGTATCCTGCTTACCGAGCTCAAAAAATGCCGTACATAATCATACGTATGGAAACCGATGAGGTCCGCACCCATCATCCCCTCCAATATCTCGTTTCTCCACGGAAGCAGGCGGAATATCTCGAAAGATGGAAAGGGGATGTGAAGGAAGAACCCGATTTTCACGGCAGGCATCCTCTCACGAAGAAGCCGGGGGAGAAGAAGCAGCTGATAGTCCTGTATCCATATCGTGTCATCGGGATTCGCGTGCTTCATCACCATATCGCGGAACCGTTCGTTTACCTTCTCGTACGATTGCCACATAAATTTATCGTATACGGTATAATTGGGGAAATAGTGAAAGAGCGGCCAGACGGTCTTGTTACAGAAACCGTAGTAGTAGTTCTTAATATCCGCCCTCGTCAGAAAAACGGGAGCACACCTATATTCCTCGAGCAGTCTCTTGGCCGCCACCTTCCACTCACCGGCCGTCAGGGTCTCTTCGGTGACCCCGCTCCATCCGATCCAGAGGCTTTCGTAGTTCCTGTAGAAGGAGCCGAGCCCCGTCGCGAGACCACCGGGGCTCGGTTTGTATCGAACTTTCTGTTTCTTCTTATCTATGGTGACTGGAAGCCTGTTGGATACTAACAGTATTCGCTTCGACATATCGTATTTTCTCCTCCATCAATAACATAGAGCGTATAACAGCTGGAGAGCCATCGGTATACGGTCTGCGTTCAGGCTTTCATTTTACATATCCTGATGCAAGCATCCTACGCAGCAAACTTCAATGGGGTTGCTCGGAACTTCCGCGTGAAGATCCCGAGGAAGGAGCGGAAGTATCGGCGATCATCGTGACATCCGTCCTCACTCTCGGAAGAGAATCAGGATACTCGGTCCGTATGTATTCAATGAGCTTCTCCCGGACTTCACACCTGAGGTTCCATGCGGTCGGTCCATCCTGGGCGCTCATCAACGCTCTCAGCTCAATACTCTTTTCATTCGTACCGGTGACCTGGAGATTCCATACCTTTTTGTCCCAATACTCCGATTTCTGCAATATCCGGTGCAGCTTTTGCCGTATTTTTTCTACCGAAACGGTGTAATCGGTGTAGACGTACACGGTGCAGAGAAGATGTGCCGATTCCCTTGTCCAGTTCTGAAACGGTTTTTCAAGAAAGTAGGTAATCGGGAGAACGAGCCTCCGCAGATCCCAGATGCGTACCACCACGTATGTAAGTGTTATCTCCTCTATTCTCCCCCACTCTCCTTCTATAACCACCACATCGTCGATGCGGAATGGCTGCGCGATTGCAATCTGAAGCCCCGCAAGAAAGGTGGACAGCGTGCGTTGCGCGGCAAATCCGATTATGATGCCGATAACCCCGGCGGAAGCAAGGAGTGCCGTACCGATCTGCCGAACCCTGCTGAAGCTCATCAAGATCATCGCAATCGCTATTATTCCGATCGCGACGATCACGCTCCGTTTGAAGAACTGGACCTGGGTGTATATCTTTCTCGCCTTGAGGTTGTCCTTCACGTCGATCCTGAACCGTGCCAGAATGATGTCCTCTATTACGAAAGTCAGCTTCGCGAGCAGCCAGGCGATAGATATAATGAACAGAACGACCGCCGCCTGCCTGGCCGCTTCCAGCGGGATTGGGAACCGGTCGATCATTTCCAACGACACGCTGAGAGCGATGAGCGGCAAGAGAAGATACAGCGGACCTGCGGTATGCCTCGCAAGCGATTTGATGAGAACGCTGCTGTCCTTTCTACCTGCGGCTTTGAGTGTAGCGATGACGATGAAGCGGGCCACCAGTCCGCCGGCTATCGAGCCGCACACTACAAGCACAAATGTCAATATCCCCCCTATATCTCCCTGGAAGCTGTTCATAGCCGCCGTCCCCTTTCATGTATGGAGATGCGGCAGAGCCTATTTCCCATATCCTTTCCTTTAGTATCTATTATCATTCATCTATCAGCAGATTTTCTATCCCGTAACGTAGCATGATCACATTGTAAAACACCGAATCAAACCTTCTGTAAAGCATTATATGCCGGACGATTTCGCCATAGCTCTCTTCGATCCGAGGGGTACTGTCGTGCATTGTATCAGACACGAGGACCTTCCCCTGCCCCCGGATTCTTTCCGGTATCTTCCCCCCCCCAACGGCCCTTTCTTCGATAGACGTAGAGATTACAACATCACGACGGTTTTCCACTATTCTGTCTCCGGAGTGTCCCTATAGAATTGCTTTCAGCTCGATGTCATAGACAAGGTCCTTCCCTGCAAACGGGTGATTCGCATCGAGCGTCACTGCAGTATCGGTAATATCGGTAATCCTCACAATGTCGCACGACCCGTCCTTCTGCCGTATCTTGAGCTTCCTGCCGACTTTCAATTCGATACTGTTCGGTATGCGGCCCTTGTCTACTTCCGCCACCAGTGCCTCCCGATAGGGGCCGTATCCGGATGCAGGCGCTATCTCAGCCGTCTTTTTTTCTCCTGGAACCATTCCCAAAACCGCCCGTTCGAGTCCCTTTATGACATTTCCGGCTCCTATTACGAACTCTAGCGGCTCGCTCGCGCCGTTCTCTTGGATAACTGTACCGTCCTTCAGTTTTCCCGTACATATAACCTTCACAGTATCTCTGCTACGTGCCTGTCCTACCTTGTTACCCATATAAAACCCTCCTAAAATTATTTAGGGTGAAATTCGAATTATCGAATTTAGGTCAGTGAAGGCTTGATTTCACCCAATATATTGCTTTGTATTTTTT
>JAFGTF010000117.1 GCA_016934265.1 Spirochaetota bacterium | reverse complement strand
TCGGCGAACATCGAGTACTATGCAAAGATCATCGAGCAGAAGTCCTTGCTCAGGAAGCTGATCGGGGCCGCCTCGTCCATCGTCGCCCTCGGATACGGAAGGGACAGGGACGCCTACGAAATCGTCGACGAGGCGGAAAAGCTCATATTCGACGTTGCGGAGCGAAAGGAATCGCGCGGGTATTTTCCGCTCAACGAGGTCATAAAGGATTCCATCGACGCCATAGAGAAGCTCTACCACAGGAGCGACCTGTATACCGGCCTGCCGAGCGGGTTCAAGAGTTTCGACGACCTCACAAGCGGGTTCCAGCGTTCCGAGCTCATAATCATCGCCGCACGTCCCTCGGTCGGGAAGACGGCGTTCGCACTCAACATCGCGCAGAACATCGGTATACGGCAGAGGAAGAACGTGGCGGTGTTCAGCCTCGAGATGTCGAAGGAGGCGCTGGTTCAGCGCATGCTGTGCTCGGAGGCGAGGATAGACAGCCAAAGGCTTCGCAAGGGCTTTCTCCGAACGGAAGACTGGGCTCCCCTTACCACCGCCGCGGGCAAGCTCGCCGATGCGAACATATTCATCGACGAGACTCCCGGCATCTCGGACATGCAGCTTCGCGCGAAGGCGCGGAGAATACAGTCGCGGCACGGCCTGGATATCATCATGGTGGACTACCTGCAGCTCATGGATGCGACCCGGAGGAGAAACGAGGGAAGGACGCAGGAGATTTCGGAGATATCGAGGTCGCTCAAGGCGCTTGCGCGGGAGCTCGACGTTCCCGTCGTCGCGCTCTCGCAGCTCTCGCGTGCGGTTGAGTCGCGCGGCAGGGACAAGAGGCCGATACTGTCCGACCTCAGGGAATCGGGGGCGATCGAGCAGGATGCGGACGTCGTCGCCTTCCTCTACAGGGACGAACTGTACAACCCCAATACCGATGACAAGAATATCGCAGAGGTGATAATCCAGAAGCAGAGAAACGGCCCCACCGGCAGCCTTAAGCTCTATTTCAACAAGGAGTACACGAGATTCGAGACGCTAGAACGCTCCGACGACTACACGGAGGAGTACGTCGAATAGACGTTTTTTGGAGCCTGACACGGCCTTTCTTAGGCATGGACGTCGTAAGACGGAAATCCGAGCATCGTTTCGCCCGTTTCAAGAAGGGCCCTCTGAACTTTCGGCTTTTCTTTCAATTATTCGATATGGACATAAGAATATGGTAAAGAAGAAATTCCCTTTGCACATTTTCCGTGATTTAAAGGCGGTAACGCCTGAAAATCATAATATTCACTGAAGCGAGGCTTTCTACGAGAGGTATATAACCGGTCTAACCGGCAAATACCGTGAAAGAGCCCCAACCCTTTGCTCATTGATACTCAGAACGTGTGTATATGCAAATAGCGGCGACTGAATTGGCGATGATCCGATTTTTTGTGCCGAAGTCGAGGGGCAGCACGACGGTCACGGATGAGAGACCCCGCTTGTCGGACGCGCGGCCGGTTTCGGGTGACTCGTCCGGCGTCACTCTTTTGAGACGAGCCCGCTTCTGAACGCCTTGAGAAAGCCGGCGCAGAACGGATCTTTGTTCAGAAGCGCCTCCGACGCACGGATCATGCTCATCATCGTCCGATCGAGCGGGTCCAAGAGAGCCCCGTCGAGGCCGTGCGCCATACCCATCACCACGAACGCACGGTTCACCTGCCGGCGCGCGGGAAGCCCGTAGGATATGTTGCTCAGGCCGGTTATGCATTTTACTTCAGGATAGCGCTCCTTAATCATTCTCACCGTATCGATGACCACGAGGCCGTAGCCGGTGTTCACGGAGAGGGGGGTGGTGAGCGGGTCTATGGCGATATCGGAGATCGGCTTGCCGGCCTTCGTGAGGTCGTCTATGATCTCGGACGCGATGCGGGCCCGCTCGTCCGCGCTTTCCGGGATACCGCTGTTGTCGATGCAGAGACAGAGTATGTGGGAATCCGATTCCACCACGAGGGGAAATATTTCGTTCCAGCGATCGGTCTCTTTGGTAATCGAGTTTATCATCGGCTTGCCGTTTTGGTGTATCTTCAGGCCTTCCGCTATCGAGGATCCTCTCGGGCTGTCGATTGCGATCGGCTTTTCGGTCACCTGTTGGACCTCGTTCATCGCCCACTTCAGTATTTCCGTCTCGCCTTCCACGAACGCACCGGCGTTGACGTCTATGTAATCGCTGCCCGCCTCGTCCTGCTTCTTCGCAAGATCGCTGATATACGCCGAGTCCCTGTTCTCCATCGCCTCTTTTATCTTTTTTCGTGTGGAATTGATGAGCTCACCTATTATTACCATTATTTCTCCTCCCGGCAGATGAGTTTATGGTAAGGTACTGCTATCCGAGAGCCGCGAGCAATAGTTTTTTGGAACGATTGTTATTATATTTAGTTGTAAGAATACCAGTCCGGCACGGCAGGGCGAAAGGATTACAAAATGGGAAAGATCGGTTTGGAAGAGGGCACTACGCTTGTTTCTATGGACAAGTTGCTTCCCTCGAAGGTGCTGGTGATACCGATGAAGTCGAGGCCGGTGTTTCCGGGGATATTCATGCCCCTTATCATAGACGGAGAGAAGTACAAGCGTACGGTGGACAAGTCGCTCGAAACGGACGGGTTTGTCGGTTTCATACTCATGAAGAACCCGGAAATCAACGACGCGGAGACCGCCGGTGAGGAGGAGCTCTACCGGGTGGGAACCGTGGGAAAGATCATCAAGAAGATTAATCTCCCGGACGGAAAGGTGAATATTTTCGTCAATACGCTCAAGCGGTTTGAGATAAAGAAGTATCTCTCGATCGATCCGTACATACTGGCGGCGGTTTCCGACGTCGATACTCCGTCCAAAATGGACAATGAGATCAAGGCCCTTGTCAGGGCTCTCTACTCCGAGATAAAGGAGGTCTCCGAAGACAATCCATTCTTCACGGAGGAGATCAAGCTCAACATGGCGAACCTCGACGGTGTCGAGAAGGTGGCGGATTTCGTTGCGTCCATTCTGAACATCGAACGCGAAGAGCAGCAGCGGATTCTCGAGATATTCGACGTGAAATCGCGTATCGAAAAGGTTCTCACGCTCCTTCACAAGGAGAAGGAGCTTATGAAGCTCCAGAAGAAGATCCAGGACCAGATCACGGAAAAGGTGACGAAACAGCAGCGGGAGTTCTTTTTAAAGGAGCAGCTCAAGGCCATAAAGAAGGAGCTCGGCCTGGAGGTGGACGCCAAGAACAAGGAGTACAACAAGTTCAAGGAGATCATCGAGGGTCTCGATCTTGAAGAGGAGGTGAATGACAAGGCGAGCGAGGAGCTCGAGAAGCTCGGTCTCATGGATACACATTCGCCGGAGTACGCGGTGACAAGAAACTACCTCGAAACGATCTGTTCTCTTCCGTGGAACACCAACTCTCCCGAGGACATCGATATACAGAAGGCGAGACGGATTCTGGACAGGGATCATTACGACCTCGAAGAAGTGAAAGAGCGTATACTCGAATTCCTGTCGATAAAGAAGCTGAAACCGGGGGCGAGGGGATCGATTCTATGCCTCGTCGGTCCTCCCGGAGTGGGGAAGACCTCGGTCGGGCGTTCCATCGCACGGGCGACGGACAAGAAATTTTTCAGGTTCTCGCTCGGCGGCATGAGGGACGAGGCGGAGATCAAGGGGCACCGCAGGACCTACATAGGGGCTATGCCGGGGAAGATCATCCAGGCGCTGAAGATCGTGGGAACGAAGAATCCGGTGCTCATGCTCGACGAGATCGACAAGCTCGGCGTGAGTTTTCAGGGCGACCCTTCCTCCGCGCTCTTAGAGGTGCTGGACCCAGAGCAGAACGTGCAGTTCAGAGACCACTATCTCGACCTGCCGTTCGATCTGTCGCACATTCTCTTCATTACGACGGCAAACACGCTCGATACGATACCCGCACCGCTTCTCGACCGCATGGAGACCATAAGGCTCAGCGGGTACATAGAGGAGGAGAAGCTCGAGATAGGGAAGCGGTACATCATCCCGCGCTCGCTCGACCGCCACGGCCTGAAGAAGCAGGACGTGAAGTTCCATAAAAGCGCCATGCGGGAGATACTTCAGGGGTACGTGAAGGAAGCGGGGCTGCGCAACTTCGAGAAGGCGGTGGACAAGATCTCGAGAAAGATCGCAAAGAAATACCTCGAGGGCGGCCTCGAGTTCCCTTTTCCCGTGCAGAGGGAAAACATAAAGGAGTTCTTGGGCGAGCGGGTGTATATCGAGGAGCTGTTCCAGAAACTCAAGAGACCGGGGCTCGCGATCGGGCTCGCGTGGACTCCCCTGGGGGGTGCGACCCTTACGGTGGAATCGATACTCGTACCGGGGGAGGGGGACCTCAGGCTTACCGGAAGCCTCGGAGAGGTGATGAAGGAGTCGGCAACCATCGCGCTCTCGTACGTGCGCTCGGTTTCCGAGCAGTACGGAGTCGACGCGGACACCTTCAAGCGAAACGTCGTGCATCTGCACGTACCGGCTGGTGCGACGCCCAAAGACGGCCCTTCCGCAGGCATTACGATGGCATCGGCGATGCTCTCACTCGTGATGAAGAAGAAGCTCAAGAGCGGGCTCGCAATGACCGGTGAGCTCTCCCTCGTCGGGAATGTGCTTCCCGTGGGGGGGATAAAGGAGAAGGTGATCGCCGCGAAGCGTGCGGGCATGCGGCAGATCATATTGCCGGCGGAGAACCAAAAGGACCTGAACGAGATACCCGACCATATCAAAAAGGGTCTTTCGTTTCATCTCGTACGCACCATGGACGAGGTGGTTTTGCACATATTCTCCTGACGCCTGAAAACCGTTCGGCGAGGGCGCCTGTCCTGCAGCCGGCCCGTATACAAGACCGGCGGGAAATTCAATCGATGTCGACGGCAGCCTGAACGTTCCCCCGGTCGAGGTGATAAACCGCTTGACCTTCAGTATGGAGTTTAATAAAATACTGTGATACTAAACAGGATGTGTTCGGTTTATCCGGAAAAAGGACAGGAGGAATCATGGGCGGCGAGACGAAAGAACAGGTTCTGCAGAAACTTGCTGATGTGGTGGTACAGTTCGACGAGGACGAAGTGGAGGGACTGTGCCAGCTCGCGCTTGACAGCGGCATCGATCCGAACGAGGCCATTCTCGACGGCCTGTCGAAGGGGATGCAGGTCGTGGGTGAGCTGTACGACAGTCAGGAATACGGCATTCCGGAGGTGCTGCTCTGCGCAGACACCCTCAACCGGGGTGTGGACAAACTGAAGCCCCATATTAAGAGCAAAGCGACGGAGGGCGCGAAGGACTGCCGGATCGTCATCGGAACGGTGGAGGGGGATATCCATTCGATCGGCAAGAACATCGTGAAGCTCATGCTCGGGGTCGACGGGTTCGATGTCGTCGACCTTGGAGAGGACGTCCCGCCGGAAAAGGTATTGGAGGAGATCGATAAGGGCGCGAAAGTGGTTGCGCTCTCGACGATGATGACGACAACCCTTGCAAGCATGAAGAAGATCATAGACGAGGTGAGGGGAAAACACCCACACACCAAATTTATCGTAGGCGGCGCGTCGGTCACCGAGGAGACCGCAAGAAAATTCGGGGCCGACGGATACGGAGAAAACGCGACCCGCGCGGTGGAGGCTGCGAGGAAGGTAAAGACGCTTCTTGCCGAGTGATCCGGTACGTGGTATCCCGGTCCGGTGTCCGTAAAGTGGAGCTTTTTGCTCTCCGTACGGCAATACCGGTTACAAATTCAATCCAACAGATGGGACAGGGAGTTGTGAATGTCACTTACACCGATACAACAGGTAGAGATGATGCTGGCGGGCGAGGATATCGGATTTTTCCCGACCGTGATACCGATCAATCCTCCTTTTTTGGATATAATGACCCGTGCGGGCGTCTTCTGGCCCGAGGCGCACAGAGACCCGGCCCTCATGATGCAGCTTGCGCTGGCGACCGACGAGATTCTCGGATTCAACGCGATTAACGTTCCGTTCGATATGACCGTTGAAGCGGAAGCGCTCGGCTGCGAAACCGTGTGGAAAAAGGAGAAGACGGCAACGCCGCAGGTCAAAGACAGGGCGCTCGAAGATACGGGCAGGCTCGAGTTCGGGGACGAGGTGCTGTCGCGAGGCCGATTCCCCGTGGTGCTCGAGGCCGTGAAAAGGATACGGAATTCGGGAAAAACGGATTCCGTAATCGTCCCGTTCATCGAAGGGCCGTTTACTCTCGCCTGTCTCGTCGCCGGATTGAACGAGATGTTCAAGAGCATGATTAAGGATCCCGGACGGGCGCGGTGGGTCCTCTCCCGCTGCACCGATCTCGCCGTTCGTTATGCGGGGGCGCTGCTCGAGAACGGAGCGCACAGTATCATCGTGCTCGATCCCAACGTGATGGGACTGACGGCGGCGCGGTTCGAAGAGATGGTACTGCCGTGCTATGAGGAGTTATCGGGAAAAATAAAGTCGAACACGATTCTGCACATATGCGGCGACGTGGGTAAGATACTGGATCGAATCCCGGATTCGGGATTCGCGGCGTTTTCATTCGATTATCCTGCGGTAAGCGTGCAGCAGGTAAAGTCGGCGGTGGGCGGCCGTATGAAGATCATCGGCAGCGTCCCCACGGTCACGCACCTTCTGAACGGGAAACCGGAGGAGGTGTTCGAGGTATCGATGCAGATGATAGAAAACGGTACGGATTTCCTGTCGCCGTCCTGCTTCATTGCCCCCCAAACGCCCCTTCAGAACGTTTTGGCGATGGGCGAGGCCGTTAGAAGCTGGAACGGGAAGTAGTCCTTTAGGATTTCTACGGTCCACTTTCATCGTTTACTTTCCAAGTGAACAACGATATATTATTGAAATTCAATTACGGGAGTCTCGATGAATCCATACGACCTGCTCAGCGAGAGAGGATTCATATATCAGAAAACGGACGAGAACGCGACCAGGGCGCTCTTCGAAAAGAAGAGGGTGACAGGGTATGTCGGTTTCGATCCTTCCGCCGACTCCCTGCATGCGGGAAGCCTCGTTCCGATCATGGCGCTTTCGCACCTTCAGCGTGAGGGGCACCGCCCTATCGCACTTGTGGGAGGCGGGACCGGGCTTGTCGGAGACCCTTCAGGCAAAACGGAGACGAGAAAGCTGCTCAGTATCGGGGCGATACGTAAAAACGCCGAGGCGCTGAAGGAGCAGCTTGGCAGGTACATTAGCTTCACAGAAGGGCAGGCCCTCCTCGTCAACAATGCGGACTGGCTGTCGAAGCTGAACTACATCGAATTTTTACGGGACTACGGAAAGCATTTTTCCGTAAACAAGATGCTTACCGCAGAATCGGTGAAGATGAGGCTTGAAAAGGGGCTGACTTTCATAGAGTTCAACTACATGGTGCTTCAGGCCTACGATTTCTACGTGTTGAACCGCGACTACGATTGCGACATGCAGATGGGGGGGCAGGACCAGTGGGGGAACATCGTGACGGGTATCGACCTCACGAGAAGGATATCGCAGAAGGAGGTCTACGGCATCACTTTTCCGCTCATTACCGATTCGAACGGGGAGAAGTTCGGTAAATCGGTGAAGGGTGCCGTCTGGCTCGATGCCGAAAAGACATCTCCGTATGACTACTACCAGTTCTTCCGAAATACGATGGATGCCGATGTGGGGCGCTATCTCGCCCTGTTCACCTTTCTACCGATGGACGAAATCGGGCGGCTTCAAAGGTTGCAGCCGCCGCTTCTCAACCGTGCGAAGGAGATCCTCGCCTTCGAGGCGACGAGGATCACGCACGGCGAAGAGGAAGCGCAGCGAGCCTACCGCGCGTCCGTCGAGAAGTTCGGGGAACAGGACCCTAAGGCCGAGGTTGAGACCTCCTCGTCGATACTGAAGGCTAATGCCTCCGATTCGGCACATCCCTCTGTGGAAATCTCGCAGGAGATGCTTCGCGGCGGGTTCAGCGTGGTGGACGCATTCGTGCATGCCGGGCTCTGCAAGAGCAGGGGGGAGGCGCGGCGCCTCATTACGGGAGGTGGAGCCTATATCGGGGGTGACAGGGTCAAAGATGAAGCGGAAACCCTCGGACCTGAACGGTTTGAAGAAGGCGGTCTGGAGATTCGGGCGGGCAAGAAGCGCCATATGCGGCTCGTGCTGAAATAGCCACGTTTTGGAATTGCTCTCAACATATCGACAGTTTATCCACAGGGGACAGGCGTAAACTTTGTAAACTTTTATCCATTCCGTCGAAATCCTTCATAATTGAGTGAGCGCTTTATGCACCGTCGTGTGAGTTACATTACAAAGGCGTGCAATCTTTCGTAAAGACAGGCGATATTCTTCCCTCATGATTTGAAATGCAGCATGCCGGCATCGGTGTTCGGCATGCCTATGAGGGTATACTAGTGTTTCCGTCGTACAACCCAGACGGTCGCAGAGATATCGAAGTAGCTTCTCATCGGTGATAGATTGTAGTCGTGCCGTGTCTCCTGCGGACTTGGATGCGGTATCGGCAAAGGCATGCCCATCGATTATTGATGATTTTTTAATATCACAATCAAACGGTGGCTCTATAGGATCCCGAACGAACCTCTCATATCGTTTGTGCGAATTTTCTCCCCGGCCGAACTGGTTTAGAATGACGCCAGGTTTAAGGAATGGACTTCTTTTTTTCCCTACGTATGTCAAGTAGCTCGTCCAGGGGAAGGTTTCGAGATCGTTTGAGATTCCTGCTTCGATCGGCTGCCGATGAATATACCTTGAAAGCCACACACCGTATTTGTTTGATTGCACAATTTTATTATTAAAACGTTCACCGAATACATGTCCCCTCCTGCCGGTAATAGCATTGAAATATTGTGCGTATCTGCCATGAAGACTGTTCATGAACGACGACAGCTCGCCAAGATAATCAAACAGGAAAAGATGGATATGCCAGTCCATAAGTGCATAAGCGACGATGTCGATCTTATAACGCGCCGCGTACAGATCGAGAAGCGAAAGATAGAATTTGCGGTTCGATGCGTTCCTGAAGATGGGATGTCGATCGTTTCCCCACGCATAGATGTGATTATATAATTGTGGACCGATAATCCGCGGCCTTCTCGACATAGGGCACCCGTATTAGTAAGTAAAGTGGTCTTTGTCTTTAGGCTAAAAGTTTACAAAGTTTACGCCTGTCCCTTAACAATTCTGCTATGACAGTAACACGGAAAGTGAGGGATTTGTTCCCTCATGATATCGCAGGAGATACCATTAATTGATGCGTAAAAATTTAAAGGCTAAAGGACGGAATTTCCAAATGGAAAAATGGGCAAAAGGCCAAATGGACAAAAGGTTCAAAGGACAGTGCCGTTCGTTCGCTGCGCACGGGTTTCTGCGTCGGTGGTTCCGTTGTACGATGCCGGATTCGATGCCGCGGTGAGGATATCACCCGCCTACCGCACGAAGAGATCAAAACTTCCTCTAGTTTCATGCGTCGTCGGCATTCTCCGCCGGCATACCGGATCGCCCCCCCGCGGCCAATACCCGATGTACCGGGAACCAGCAGGCCGAGCCGCCGTCTCGACTCAATAGAAAAAGGGCTCGTGGTTTTTCAGCCTCCCCGATACCGGAGATACATGGCGGTGTGTGTGGTTTGCCGTATATGCGGATCGGTTCCGGCGATGATATTCAGAGCTTGGACGGCCGCGGCGACATAATAAGCGAGAGCGCTTCGCCCCTCGTTTTCTCGTTTTCCTTGAACACGCCCCGTACCGCACTCGTAATCGTAAAGGAACCAGGTTTTTTTACTCCCCTCATTACCATGCAGAGGTGTTCGGCCTCGATGACGACGATGACGCCGTACGGTTTCAGTTTCGCCATGATGAGGTCCGCAATCGAAGCGGTAAGCCGCTCCTGGACCTGAAGACGTTTCGAGAATACCTCCGCAACTCTTGCGAGCTTGCTCAATCCGGTGATGCGTCTGTTTTTCGGAATGTAGCCGATATGTGCCTTTCCGAAGAAGGGGAGCATGTGATGCTCACACATCGAGTAGATCGGAATGTCCCTCAAGAGCACGATTTCGTCGTGTTGCTCCGTCAGCATCACCTGGAGCGCGTCCTCCGGCTTCTGGAAACTACCCGAGAATATCTCCTCGCACATGTTCGCTACACGCTGCGGAGTACTCGCGAGGTCAGGCCGGTCCGGCTCCGTGTCTATCTCCTCGATGATCATCCTCACGGCCTTCTTGATCTTTTCCTTGTCCATTCATACGTCTCCGATTGCCAGTAGATAGTTACCTTCCGTCATCTGCAGCGCAGTGACCGCGACTGTACGTGTGCCGTGTCCGGTAAAAACGGATCCGCCGCACGGCAGTAAGAATAAACCTCACGATTGATTTTTGCAACATTCATTTTCCGATGCAGAATCGATTAAAAATCTCCTCGAGCAGCTCGTCGTTCGCGACACGGCCGGTGATCTCTCCCAAAGAATCGACGGCGTTCTTCACGTCAAAGGCGAGCAGTTCGAGCGATCTTTTCTCCGCGACTGCCTGCAGCGCATGATCGATCTCGCTTTTCGACTTTCTGAGACTTTCGAAGTGGCGCCTGTTCGTTACCATGACTGTATAGTCGCCGGTTGCGCCGCCTGAGCGGACCATATCCACCATCCGCTTCTCGAGCGATTTCAGCCCGTTGCCCGTCTTTGCGGAAAGCATGACAAAAGGAGTTTTCAGTCCGGTACGCTGCGCGACTCTGCCGAGATCCATCTTCCGTTCGAGATCCGTCTTGTTGATAATCAAGATATGGGGGGTATGTTTCGCGCTTTTCGCGATCTCGATATCCCGCTCGTCTATTCCGCTCGAATAATCGAAGACGACGAGCGCAAGCCCCGCTTTAGAGATGGCGGATCTCGACCGGCTTATCCCCTCTTTTTCCACAATATCGTTCGTATTCGTGATTCCGGCGGTGTCGGCGAGAATAAACGGTACTCCGTCGATATTGAGCTGTTCCTCGATGATGTCCCGGGTCGTGCCCGGTATCGGGGTGACGATCGCGCGGTCGAACCTGAGAAACGCGTTCATAATGCTCGATTTTCCGACATTCGGCTTTCCGACGATGACGGTGAAGACGCCGTCTCTGTATACCCTGCCCGTTTCGAAGCTCTCCGTGAGCACGGCTATCTCTTTTTCAGCGGAAAAGAGCTTTTTTTTAACCGTCCGGTAATCGAACGGCCCCACGTCCTCCTCTTCGGGGAAGTCGATGCTCGCCTCGCATAACACGAGAACCTCTTTCAGGGCGTTCGATACGGAATCGATCTTTTCCGAGAGCGTCCCGTCGAGCTGGCCGACCGCCTTCTCGAGCGACCGCGCGGTCTTCGCCCGTACGATGTCGAGCACAGCCTCCGCCTGCGCGAGGTCTATGCGGCCGTTGATGAAAGCGCGTTTTGTAAACTCGCCGGGGTAGGCAAGACGCGCCCCCGAGGCGAGGACGAGCCGAAGGACTTCGTTGACTGCAACCGCACCACCGTGACAATTTATTTCAACGACGTCCTCTCTCGTGTAGGTGTGCGGCTTACGCATCACGGAAACGAGAACCTCGTCCACGTTCCTGCCGTTATCCGTGATATGCCCGAGGATCATCGAAAAGGAGAGCTTGTTCTCGAGGGATTCCGTGCCGCGGTACGGGCGAAAGATGCCGGAAACGATCTCGAGCGCGTCGTCGCCGCTGAGTCTCACGATACCGATACCGCCCTCCCCGGGCGGTGAGGAAACCGCGGCTATCGTATCGAAAGGCGTCTGTTTCATACAAGCCCTGAAAAAGGTACGTAGTATACCGTACGTGCTACACGTAAGATACTTCCCGAAAGGGGGACGGGAAAAGCGAAATGGTCGCCTATAAAACACTTGATCGGCGGGGTGGCGCGGTATAGGATGGAATTCGACGTGCACTGCAGGTATGATACTAAAGCGGTGCGGGGAAGTTTCTGTGAAGCTTGCAAATAAGATTTTCATCAGTTTTTTCGGTATCATCGTGTTCGGTGGTATCTCGAGCGCGGTGGTCGGCACGGTGCTCGTTTCGAGGTCTTTACGGTCCGAGGCCTTTTCGCGTGTGGAAAACGATCTCAAATCGGCACAGCTCTTCATCGAGGACAGGCTGTCCGAGCTGTCGATTGCATCGCAGATCCTCTCGGGCGGGCTCGAATGGAACACGGACCTGCCGGGAAATCCGGATCTCGCGTTCATTATCACGGGTGACCGTGCCCGTTTCAGAATACACCTTGAGGAAACCGCGGGAATCATGCTGCCGGATGACCGGCGGGGCGTCGTCACGATACCGACGGACCTTCTCGACGCCGTCTCGTTCAATCTTTCCCGCGTGGACCTAAGGACCCTCTGCGATGGAAAGAATACGCTCTGGCTCTTCGCCGTCACGCCGGGGGAAAAAGGCGACGCGTTCTGCGGTGTACTTCTCAACGGGAACGATCGATTCATCTCGGAGCTTCACGAACATCTCTTCGAGCGCCTGTTGTACGGCGCCAAGCCGTTCGGAACCGTTACCATCTTCTGCGGCCCGACGAGGATAGCAACCACCGTTCTCGGCCCGACCGGAGAGGTCGCGGTCGGGACACGGGTGAGCGACGAGGTGGAGAAGCGGGTGCTCGCGGAAGGGGAGATATGGCTCGATAGGGCGTATGTGGTAGACGACTGGTACCTTTCCGCATACAGGCCGATCAGAAGCCCTGCGGGAAAAAACATCGGCATACTGTACGTAGGGGTACTCGAAAAGAAATACCTCGATATCAAACGGAGGGCGGTAATCCTCCTCTCTGGAATCACCGTCCCGATGATCGGCCTCCTCATTTTCGGGGTGTTTCTTCTCTCGAGGAGCATTACGAAGCCGGTATCGGCGCTGGCATTCGCCTCAAGGAAGATCGCCTCGGGAGAGCGGGACACGAAAGCGGTACAAGCCGGCGGCGCCTCGGAGCTTAAAACCCTCGCAAAGAGCTTTAACTTCATGGCGCGCGCGATCGTAAAGCGCGAGAAGCTTCTCGTGCAGAAAAACGAGCAGCTCGAAGAGGCGAACCGCGACTACCAGGAGCTCTTGAGCTTTGTTACCCACGAGCTCAACAACTCGATAGGCTCCCTCCTGCTCAACATCTCCATTCTCAAGGACGGAACGGTCGGGGAGTTCAACGAGGAGCAGAATGAGGTTATCACACTCCTGTTGCGGGACGTGGCCCGGTTCCGGGAGATGGTGAGAAACTACCTCAACATATCGAGGCTCGAAAAGGGGACATTGAAGTATAGGCCCGAGGAGCTCGACCTGCGCCGAACGGTGGTCGAACCGGTTCTCACGCGGCTTGCGGGCAGGATCGAGCACAAGAAAATGAACATCCTCTGGGACTGGGAAGAGGAGGCGCGCCTTACGGCGGATGCCGATCTTTTAGATATCTGCTACAGCAATCTCGTCATAAACGCCGTGAAGTACGGCGCGGACTGGATACGGCTCTCGGGGAAAAAAGAGGGCGGCAACTGGCTTTTAGGCGTGCACAACGGTGGAGCTCCCATCCCGGCGGAGGAGATACCCCTCCTTTTTCAGAAGTTCTCGAGACTAGTGAAATCGGACGACGGGGCGGGTCTTGGCCTGTACCTCGTGAGAAAGATCGTCGAGCGCCACGGCGGCGAGGTGTTTTGCACGTCGAGCGAAGCGGAAGGCACCTGCTTCTATATGAAACTTCCGGCGGGGATTTAGGCGAGACGTTGCTGGCGGACTATGCGGGTTGCCGCGGGAAACGCTCTCTTAAGCGGCGGGAATGTACACCAAAAAGGTACTACCTTTGTCCGGCTTAGACAGTACGTCGATCCTGCCGTTGTACTCTGCGAGAACGCGCTTCACCGTGGCGAGTCCGAGACCGGTGCCGGATATTCCGCTCGTCTTCTTGTTCCGCACCCTGTAGAATTCCTGAAAGAGGTGTGCGATCTCCTCCTGTGTCATGCCGATGCCCGTATCGGTGAACGATACGGACCAGTCGCCGCCCACCCTTGTAATCGCGACGTCCAGTTTTCCGCCGTCGGTATTGTATTTGATGCCGTTGGATATCAGGTTCATGAATATCCGGTCGAGATCGGAGCGGTCCGCTTTCACGTAGTATGGGCTCTCCGGGGCGCCGAGGGTGACGGTGATCTTCCTGGCGTCGGCCTGGCCGCGGTAGAACTCGAGCTGTGAAGCAAGTACCTCGCTCAGATCGAGGCGCTCGATGGACTTCTCGATCTTTCCCGCCTCCCGCCTGTTGATGTGAAGAAGATCGCGTATGAGCTCCAAAAGCGCCTCACCCCGTATTTTGCACCGTTCGAGTATTTCGTGCAGCTTCTTCGGCTGATCGTCGAACATGCCGGTCTGCAGAACGTTGATGTAGTTAATTATGGCCGCAACGGGGCTCTTCAGCTCGTGAGTCACCATTGCGATGAACCTGTTCTTGTCCTGCTCGACCTTCCATTCCTCGGTAAAGTCGTAGATGATGATAATGACGCCGTTGATCTGGTCGCCGAGAACGAGGGGCGATATCCTGTACTGAAGCATCCGGTCGCCGTGCAGCGTCTCCAATATCTTGGTGGTGATCCCTTGGGGGGAGGAGGCGAGGGCGCCCGATATCGTGTCCTGAAGGCCTTCTTCGGTGAACAGGTCTTCCAGAACCGTATCCGTCTCGAGCTTCGTACCGAGCAGGTATTCCGCCTTGGGGTTCATGAGCACTGGTTTTTTTTCGATATTCAGGACGACGAGCCCGCCCTGCATCGCGTTTATCAGCTGGCGGGACAAAGTGCGCTCGGAGTTGAGCTCCGAGAGGTAGTGTTCCCGTTCGAAGATGAGTTTTCGCTGCTCCAGGGCGCGGTCGGTGACCTCGATCAGATCGACGGGGGTGAACGGCTTAACCAGGAAATCGAAGGCGCCGTGCCGCGTTACCTCCACCGCAGCCTCGACCGTGGCGAGTGCGGACACGATGACCACGACCGTTTTATTTTCCACCCTGCTGTTGATGTACTCGGTGACCTTGAATCCGTCTATACCCGGCATCTTGAGATCGACGAAGGCGATGTCGTACGCATTTTTTTCGAGGAGCTCGATCGCCGTTTCACCGTCGGGAGCAACGTCCACGAGAAATTCGCGCTTTTGTAGGATACGCTTTATCCCCTCCCTCATTCCCTCTTCATCGTCGATTACGATTATCTTCATCGGCTCTTCCATCCCTGCCGTCCCTTTTTAGCGGTAGCGCCCGCCCGAGTTTTTCCGCTCGTCGCAAAGCCGGGTGCCGCCTGATCTGTCGGGCCCGCGCACCCTGTTCAAACCCGTACTTTGCCCTTTTGATACCTACGGCCAGTCAAAATATATTTTTTTCCGTGAGTTGTGTCAATGTGTACAGATGCGGGCGATCGGATCGAAAACGGTTTTACGGCGTGCGGGTGACGATCATATCGGGGAGGATATCTCGTACGGTCTTTGCACCGGCTGTTGCCATCGCCGCACGGAAACCGGTCTTGATCCTGTTTATGTAGTAGCAGACGCCGTCCTCCCCTGCCCCGGCGAGCGCGATAAGGATCGGCCTGCCTATCAGCACGAGGTCCGCGCCGAGGGAAACGGCCTTGAACACATCCTCGCCGCTTCGTATCCCCCCGTCGACGATGATGAGGAGCTTCTCACCGCATGCGTCCCGGACGGCCTGCACTGCCTCGATGCCCGAAGGAAGGCTCGCCAGCACGCGCCCGCCGCGGTTGGAGAGCACTATGCCCTTAACCCCGGCATCCACCGCGGTTTGTGCGTTACGGACGGTGAGGATCCCTTTTACGATTACCGGAATCGGCGAGTGTTCGACGATTTCGGCGAGCCAGCGTTCGTCCACGAGCGCGGGACCGTAGCTGTCCTTGAGATCGAGAGAGAGACCGCACGCCTTGGCCCCCGCGGCGAACGCCTTCTCGATGAGGGTGACGGTGGTGCGCTCGCCCCGGTAGGGATCGAAAAAGGGAATGCCGTGGCCGTATACCTCGCTCAGGGGGGCGGTGATATACTCCGCGTCTCCCCCGACGCTCTCATACTCCATCTGTGAGATGCATCCGATGGTGCCCGCCTTTTTCGCGCCCCTTAGAAGCGTGCTGTTGTACTCCCCCTCGTCGAATATGCCCTTAAGGTTGCGCCGCATATTGGAGATCGGTGCGGGAAGGACGGGGAGATCCAGAGGGATGCCGAATATGTCGCTTCCGGTGTTGATGTTGTCGAGCCGCTGCAGCAGGTCCGGCAGTATGGTAATGCCGTCAAGAACTTTCAGGTTCCTCTGAAAACCGAGACCCGTGTCCACCGAGCCGATTCCGGGAAGCAGGCCCGCGCACTCCCTCCCGTCGCACCGTTTGCATACCGTACAGACGCCGGAGAGTTTTCCGAGCGCCTGTTTTCTGATGAGCCCCTCGTTGAGCTCTCCTTCGTCGCCGAGGCTGATTCTGACGAGTTTCAATGCCCGCTCCGCCGCCCTGAGCGCTCCCTCTCTCGTATCCGCGACCGCGATCACGTTCCCGCATTTCTCGACGTTGCTGGTGGGTATATGGACCACCTCGCCCTTATCACAGGTGACGAAGACGTTTTTAACGTTCGGGATCGACAGCGCGTCCGTCACCCCATCTATCGCGCGGACCGTTCCGCTGCCCGGGATGATCGCACGCTCCGCCGCCACCCTGTGGAGTTTTTCCGTCAGATCCCCGGGAGGGGATCCCATGGCGATATTGATCGCGGCGCGGATCAGCCCGACGCCCGTCGAATAGGGGTAGGTGTAGGCGGACATGAAGCCGCCGGAGAGACGGGAGGCGATCTCCCCGATCTTCGCGCCCTCGGGCGTCACCTTGATATCGCCCTTGGCGGCACCCGTTTCGATGCCGAGGGTGAGGATCCCCCTCTTGAATACGCTCACCGCATCAGCCATGCTTCGTTTCGGGAGCGCGGTGGGCATTATATGCCCGGTCTCGACGAAGTAGGGGGGGAACTCGATGATCCTGTCCGCGATGCCGGTGATGTGTATCTTTCCCTGCCACACGAGGGCGTCGATGCTCAGCTCGGGGCCTTCCATGAAAGACTCCGTGATGATCTCACCGCGCGGCGAGGCGTTCTTCGCGCGTTCGTATGCGAACCGGACCACCTCGGGATTATCCACCTTCATGACGCCGCGTGCGCCCATGTTGTCCGCGGGCTTTATGACGAAGGGAAAGCCGAGCTTCGAGGCGCTTGAGATCACGTCGTCGTAGCTCCAGCACGAATAGAACTCGGGCTGCGGAACGCCCCCGCCGGCGAGCCGGGTCCGCATCTTGATCTTGTTCGTGGTCGCCTCCGCCACGTCGATCCGGTTTCCCGGAAGATCGAGCGCGTGCTGGACGGCGGCGACCGTGAGGGACGCATCCGTGCCGACGGTGATCACGCCGTGGATCGGACGGGTTCTGCAGAACTCCTTCGCCACGCGGACTGTGCCGTCGACGTCACGGGTGGACATGACGATGGGAAAATCTGCAAAACTCATACCGTATGCGCTGCGGTTCAGGTCCGTGACGACGGTCAGAAGCCCCATCTCCCGCGCGATTTTTATCGCGGGCGCCTGGAGTATGCCCGCGCCGATGATCATGATGGTCCTGTCAGGCTTCGCTCCCATTTTTTCCTCTCTCGGGGACGGTTTCTCTACTATGAAGTATCGAACCGTTTGACGGCGACATTAGGCGTTGTTATTCATCGAAATGCGTCGTGTCCTTGATAAAGGACGTCGCCTTGAGCAGTGCGACTAGATCTCCTTCCGAATCTTCGACCTCGATGAGGTAGTGTGAGATTTTCTTTCCCCGCTGCATCTCCCTGCATCGTGCGGTAAGGTATACGCCCGCATTGACCGGTTTCGTGTAGCTGATGCTCACCTCGAGCGCGAGCGCGATACGGCCGTG
>JAFGTF010000116.1 GCA_016934265.1 Spirochaetota bacterium | reverse complement strand
GGCAAAGCTTTTCGACGAGCTCCCGGTGAAGGCTTTATCTCGTACGTTTTTGTTTTCACCCGCGGCGTACAGACGAGAAGTCGAAGACATTAACAAGCTTAACGCCGATCTCAAGGCCGAGAGAGAAGAAGCGATACTTGATGCAGAACGCAATCGTGGGGGTTTTTAGTCTCTACAGATAGCCTCACTCCTCATTCCCCTAGTCCTCCGGTCTACCTCCACCGGGGGGCGTATTTATTTTGAATTATCTTTTTGAGTGCTATTGACAAACTGTGTACTTGTTCTATACTTTGGAGTAAATAAAAAGGATTGGGGATATAAATAATGAATATGCTTGATATATCTATGTATCCATCAAGCACCATTGGAAGACTTGTGGGGCTTAATCCAACACGAGTACGACGTTGGTTAAAGGGATATCATTATTCCTATTCTCCTAGATTTCTTGAAGAACAACATATAGTTCACCAAGAACCTGTACTTAGACGTGGTACAAAAGAGATTTCAACGTATGCTTCTTTCTTAGAATTAATTGACCTGTTATTTGTAAAAAAGTTTCTAGATGCCGGGGTAAGCTTGCAGAAAATAAGAAAAGCCTTGATAGAAGCAGAGGGGCTAATCGGCGAAGCACACTTCGCGAAAAGTAGATTTTTTACCGATGGTAGTAAAATCTATCTTCAAATAAAGGATAAAGATAATGAGGCGCCTAACCTATTAGAGTTATTATCTGGCGGACAGTGGGTTATCGCACCAATTATTTTAGAGCTCGCAAATCAAATAGATTTCGATAAATCAACAGAATTTGCCAGTAGGTGGTATCCTTTTGGTCCTTCGGGGCTTATTGCTCTTGACCCTAATATTTCCTTTGGCAAACCACACATTATTCATCGAGGCATAGCAACGGCTAATGTTCATGACTTATATCTTGGGGAAAATAAAAAGGTTAATCGGGTATGTAAGTGGATGGGTTTAAATAGCAACGAAGTAGAAGCCGCTATAAGATTTGAAGAGCGGTTAATTGCAGCATGAAATTTTTTTTTGATGTGAATATCGGAGAGAACTTAGTATATGGCCTAAGATGTTTTGGCGAAAATGTAGTCCATAGTAAAGAACTTAATTTTGAAAATGTTGAGGACAGTGTATGGCTTCAATATATTGGTGAAAGGGGACTTGTCCTCATTACTCGCGATGAACGAGTACGATTAAATCCTGCAGAAATTACCGCTATACATAAATACAAAGTAAAAGCTTTTTTTGTGGGAGGGAAAAATATAGGCAAGTGTCAACTCATCCGGCAAATCGTTAGGATTTGGCCGAGAATTAAGGAGCTGTCGAGAAAGGAGCGCCCTCCATTTATTTATAGGATCCGACCGAATGGCGAAAGAGTTGACCGCGTAAATCTTTAAGTGTTTATGAAAATCCACTTTTACGAAAGTACAAGCATGCTTAATAAACAAACTCAGCCTTTCTCTACCCACCCCTCAGAATCGTATTATCTGTGCCCGGGTACGGATTGCACCCCCCCACCCTTCACAAGTATCCTCCTCTCAATCGTTTAAATCACCATTTCCGCGAACCTGCCTATATAAGACGGACATTATGATGATTTCAGTTTTCCGGAAAATCCGTGCCCTTATCACTATGTCTCGCTAGGCGCGCATGCAGTACCGCCTTAGGGCGTTTCTTAAGAAAAGACCGCGCGTGAATAAGCATACATATAGACATTAAAAGGCGCTTAGAAGGCCTATTTTTAGGGTGTATAAAAAAATAGGTACCTTATAAAAACGGCTCAAAGGGGCCATTATCAGCATCTGAGGGCATGTTTCACGAACATTCGGGAGACTTTCGGTTATCGGCTTTTATGACTACAGTTTAAGTATTTATTATGTAATGGCCGTTATGGTAATGATTCATCCCATATCTTGAGGACACTAAATGAATCTTTGAAAACATTAATAAAGGTGTAACTTTTCGAATTTGGGAATTTACTATTTTGATAAACAAATCCATGGATATCGTGATATTTACAGCACTGTGATAAGAAATTTGGTACAAGATACTCAACATTATTATTGCTACGATTTTGAAGGGGTTTATTACATAAAGATATTATTGGAGAGGAATCATCAGATAAATCTAATATTCGTAATGTTCTAATAAGCTTGGCCCTAATCATCGTAAATGTAACAGATTTCCCTTCTTCATGTATTTCAGAAATCGCTCCATCCTTTGAATCAGCAAAATATAAAGTAGATAAACCATGTGGATTGTAACGCCCCTGGGAAGCTGTTCCGAATGGTGGGTCGAACATTTGATCTTCAACAAAAGACATTTTTTGACCACTTTCCCATAACCTACCTCTAAACAAATCGACTTCGGAAAGTTCCCTATAATTAACCTTTTTTACCCAATTGAAAATTTTACTACCAACTTTGTGCTTAATCCCCAACATAGGATATTTTGATAAGTAATTTACAAAGTCAATAGCCTCCTCATGATTAATACCAACAAGTAGACCTGGTATACCTACAACATCCTTAATCGCTGAAGCTGGAAACTCATATAAATCAGATTCTTTTTTCTCCTCCGAATAATCACGAATGGCAATATTCGGTATTACGCTTCCCTGTTGGTTGTCTATTGCAATACCAAAACTTGGTCTAATAGAATCTAGTTTTTTGGCTACTGATGCCCAGGTATCACGAAGCGGTTCATACCAACCTATTAATTCTTTAGCGTGCGCAGCAATTTGTTGAAGTTGTTCCCAAATAGATGAAGCACGAAATGCCGCGGCCGCTTCAAGTAGAGGTAGGTAAGGTTCTGATTCCTTAAATATTTCTATCTCACGCGTAAGTTGAGCAGTAAGTTCTTTAACGACAGTTCGAAAATTCATCGCCTCCTTAGAATATAATTCAGATAATTGTTTGATTGCTGAGATAGAGTATGTTGATTGAATCCATTCTTGTTGATTTCTTAAACTTTCAATAAGGTCTTGTGTAGGAAATATATAATTCCGATATTGTTCGGCCATTTGAGCAATTTCTTTGTTGTACTTATATAGATCCATTTCTTTATTATATGCAAAACTGTTATTGGTTACCACATTTATTTAGTAACTTTTAATAAGCCGGTTCCCCATTATTAGCACATCCGTACCGCTTCCTTTCCCATAACTTTATTTGCATTCCTCCTGGTGTGGCACTAAACTAAGAGAAGAGAAAGGAGGGTATCACGATGTGGAAATATGAATACGACAATCTAAGTGACATTGCACAATGTTACCACTACGGCGAGGAAGCTTTAAAAACAATTAGGAAGTACCTCGAAGATTACAATTTCGTACACACGCCATTATTAAAAAACGATACGCCCACTTATAAAGTTGAGGTGTGCAATGACCTATCATCTGGAGGAAAAATAGTCTTTAATTTTTGTGGGCAAACAATGTACACTAAAATTGAAATAAGACCAGCTGATAGAGAAAGCGGTTCTATTCCTAAAAATAATTGTTGGGCTTGTTTTATAGTATGGGGGTCCTATGATAGAAACGCTAATTATACCGAGAACCATGCAGTTGAATATCAGCTTATTGTTGAGTCTATAGATAGAAAGATATTAGTAAAACCAATAAGAGAGAGCCCTTATGGTTGGCCGCTTAACGACAATTCACATATGTCAGAATTGATTGTCAAGAGTATCTCTCGTTGTTTGCCGGCAGAATGGCAAGAGGAAAAATCCAATTAGAATAATCCCCCTGATCTCCCGGGTCTTGTGTCGGTGGATTGGATTACAGCTGTTCAGCTATTTTGTCGGCGAGCTTTCCCAGATAGGTTGTTGAATCGATTTATCAGGAAACTGGTACCTTTCTTTGAGGTACCCCACCTTCTTTTTTCAGAATGTCCCTGCGTACCCCCTTATAGGATTCGAGCATGCTTTGAGCTCGTACCATGCGGGTATACGCAGCTTGCCGGTCTTCGAAGGTATGAGCCGTATCCTCGAATACCTTTCTGTCCTTCTGGTACTGATACGCGAGATTTGCGATTCTGAGAGTGAACTCCACGAGGCTCATATCACGCGGGCCAGTGCATTTGATAAGCTGTTTCATGACCACCCCCCTCATATTGGATTTAACACCATGCGTTTCTGCTCATAAGCTTTATCAAGGTGCATGTACACTTTTGTAGTTTCGATGTCCCTATGCGATAGAAACTGCTGTGTAGCGTAGATATCATGCGTCTCCCGGTAGAACCGTGTCCCGGCATAGTGCCTGAGACTGTGAGCCGTAATATTGTCCTTAATCTTGAGCTTTCGTATATACCTAGTGATGATGGTTGAGACCGTGCCGCTGCAGAGATGATCGCTCCTCCCCTGCTGGACGTGCGATATGTCCATGAAGATGTGCCCCTCTATTTTGTACTTGCTTATATAAGCCTGCATTCTATTGATTATGTCGCTGGACACAAACACGCTCTCGGTTTTGCTTCTGTGTCCTTTCCTGAGCAGCCTCAAACGGTACACGTCTTCGTCTTTCACGATGTCGTCACAGTGAATATTTGCGATCTCATTTACCCGTAGACCCGCATACAGGCCGAGGTCTATCATGAGCAGATCACGCACACTCTTACGATCCTGCTTGAATCTGAGGTATCCTCTGAGCTTTTTAACCATCGTTTCGGTAGGTACATTCCGGTAGTGCTTCCCCTTCTCCGGTCTGGTTATCTTGGGTCGTGCCATACTGTAGATGTCTTCGTAAATCTTGACAGAGGCAGCGCCGACCGTCCCGTATGGTTTTGATAGATACTTGAAAAACTTCTTGATAGAGACCGCATACAGATTAATGGTGTGCAGTTTATAGGCTTTATCTTGCAGCATCCTTATGTACACGTGGATATCATCAGGTAAGGGCCGGTCAATACCCTGCTCCTGCATGAAGCAAATAAACCGTGATACCCCTCCCCTGTAGGCCTGTACGGTCTTCTGTGATAATCCGCTCTGTGAAAGTAGAAAGTTTTCGAGGTACTGTTTCCAGTCAATACTGAAGTTCTGTACGTCCTGTCGTTTGACGATTTCCTTCATGATTTCCCCCTTGAAATAAATGTTGACTCCCCTGAACATATTGTTTATTATGTTTAATATAAACAACACTAACATGATGTAAAATAGTTGTCAACATTTTTCTTAGAATATTTTATAATGGGAGTATCACATGAAGGATGCTTTAGACATGGCAAAAGACTTTCACTTACACATGATGCTTGAACCTGAGTTTATCGAACGTATCGACGAATACCGCTACAAGAATAAAATACCCTCACGCTCAGAAGCTATCCGTAGACTTATCGAGGAATCACTCGAACGTGCCGAGCAGGATCAGGGCGACGAGAAAAAGTAGTTCTCTCTTGATATATGCAGCTTATCGTACACGACGCAAAAAACCGCTGTAAGGAGTTCTATGGGGGGCTGCAGCGCTGAGATAGAACAATCTTATATCAGGAGGTTAGTATGGATAGATATAGCAAAGTAATTCTAACGATCATTATGTTTCTACTGATAGCGATTTTATTAAAACCAAAGCTTATTTCTGAGGTCGCGGCCAACCCGGGGATAACCGATGTGAATGTAATAGGAACAATCCAAGCCGATGTGAACATAGCAAAAGTTGGCGGTCAGAGAATTAACATGGGTCCATATGTTTCACCGTATAATTCTGGCGTACCTGTGTATATCATTGAGAAATGAAACTAATACAAGTTTGTATAAGAAGGGGGAAGAGCGGAAAGCATTTGTAGAATTGCTACGAGCTGAATAAAGACGCTTGGCGCACTCCTACGATATACAGCACACTGTGATTAAGGACAATGACAAGAGAAGATAACTCTTGACAAAAAGCGCGTTTTATGATATGATAAAAATTGCCTACATTTTACCGCATCGTTCAGGGCGAAAGGGAGATTCGCAGTACCCGAAGTACAATAATTACAATCCTAGAGAAGAGGTATAATTTATGCAGACGTTAACGCAAACGAAGTACCTTTCTACGTCCGAGGTATCGGTCTACCTTGGAGTATGTGAGGCTACCATTCGCGGTCTGACCAAAAGAAAAGAAGACCCTCTCCCCTGCCTGAAATATGGTCGCCATCTCTGGAAGTTTCCGTTCGATGAGGTAGAGCAATGGGCGAAACGTGAAGCAGGGGTAGGTATGGCATGAAGGGTTATACTGTTTACCGGTCCGGCGGTTACTACCACGGACGTGTTAAGGACGACCGCACAGGTAAGACTATTCCCGTATCCGGCAAATATACCACAAGGGACAAATGCGAGGACGAGTGTATCAAGAAACGCTCGGAAGTCTTGAAACGGCTCTACAGAGCGGACAGTAAGATGACTGTTACCGAGCTCGTAGAATACTACCTGCATGAGTACGCAGATCCGGAGCTCGGAAACGTACGGTGGAGCACGTACAGAGAGGTAGAGCGCCGATTACACAAACACCTTTCCCCTTCCCTGCTCGGAAAGGTACGGCTATGCGATTTGCAGAAATCTGATATCACACAATATAGCAACGAAGTTAAACGCAATTATGAAAATGCCATGCAGAGGGCATTACACGAAGACCTCAAGCGAATACTGAATTACGCGAAGAATGAGGAGATCATCTCCCGATATCCTCCGTTCAGTATCCCGAAAAGAGAGCAGAAAGAGCGGCCCGTCATACAGGAAGAGCGATTAATGGAAATGATACTCGACATGGACATCGAGAACGCGGCGATATTCGCGCTGCAAGGGCTTGCAGGGTTACGGATCGGGGAAACATTCGCGCTCTTGAAATCAGACATAGACTTCGAACAGCGGGGAGTGAACATCATTAAACGACAGTATAAAGGCAGGATCGAGAACTATACCAAGACAGAGGAGTCTTACGGCTTTTTGCCTGCTCGCAATGAGGTTTTTTGGTTCTGTAACAGACAGATTAAGGCACGGCCCGATTCAGTGTATCTCTTCCCCGGTAGAACAGGGGCGAAATCGTATGACGGCTGGGAGTCCTATCACTGGCCTAAACTCAGGAAGAAGTACAAACTACCGAGGGATTTCACCCCTCATTGTCTACGTCATACGTTCGGTTACATAATGATAAAGCAAAATGCGAATATCAAAGCGGTCCAGAAGCTGATGCGTCACCGCGATATTAAGACTACGTTAAACGAGTACGGCCATTATCTTGACGAAGATTTACGGGTTTTATTGGACGAAATGTCTAAAACAATGTCTAATTTTAATTGCGAGGTATTGCCATTTAAAGAAATATCAGGAGTTAGTTAAACCGTATGGACAACGGGATAAAAAGTCAATATCTGTGTTGTAAATTATTGAAATATTTTCTCACGGAGGAGACGATTCTGAACCTGTGAAACAATACGACCGCCAGCACGGCAACCGGGGGTGTAACGAAGGCCCCGACTACGAGGCGGCGAACCACAAATGCTCCGTATAGCATCACACATCCGATGCAGAAAAAGACGAGAATCATCTTGATCAGAACGACGGAAATTTTCAGGAGAACACGGACCAAATCCCCGCTTCTTACGGCTTTCAGCACGTAAAACAGCACGAGGCCACCGAACGCAATGTAGAACACGAGCCCGTACACCGACCTGCTCCTCACAACGATAAAGTACAATCCGTATACGAGCGCACCCATACCCGCCAGGATCGACAGGAAAAGAAGAAATAAAGACAGCGACCGCGACGCGTACGTCCCGGTATGAAGAGCTTCCAAGTCGGAACGTTTTTGCGTCCCTTCAGTGTTTTTCCCTTTTCGGGAGTATTTCATCGCTCGTCGTTCTCCCTAATAAACCGTAAAAGCTCGTCTTGCGCCGGTATTCCTTTGCGCCCGCCCATCTCTCTGCACTTCATCGCCGCGCAGGCTGTGGCGAGCCGGAGTATTTCCTCCTGCCGGTATCCGCGTGCGAGATACAGCGCGTATACCCCATGGAACACGTCACCCGCACCCGTCGTATCTACCACGTTCACACGGAATGCCTTCTGTTCTATCTTCTTTCGCCCGTTCTCAGCGAGACAGACCGAACCCCTTTTTCCCAGCGTAATCGTGATCGAAGGCCTTTTGAGCTTTTCCGCCAACCGCTCTAAAAGCTCCCATTTATCTTCGCAGGAGTCCTCGCCTACCGCCCGCAGCGCATACTTTTCTGAGGCGACTATATCGGTGGCGTTCGATAGGATTTCGCCTGCGAGAGGCGAGTCCTTTTCGGCGTCGACGACAACGGGAATACCCGCTTCATGCGCGATCACGGACGCGGCACGCGAAGCTTCCTCGTGGTAGAAATCGACGAGGAGAACCCGGCTCGCCAGTATCAAGGCCGGATCGACATCTCCTGCACGGAACAAGGGCACCTCATTTTTCATATAGAGAATCGTCCTCGACGCCCTTTCTTTGCTTACTACGACGAAAGCGAGAGGATTACGCCCCTTTTTGATCTTCACATGCGCCGTATCGATTCCCTCGTTCTTCAGGCCTTTTATGATATGTTCCGTGAGCCCGTCTTTTCCCACCGTACCGTGGTAGCAGACGCTGCCTCCGAGTCTCGACGCCGCGACACATGCGGACGCTATGTTTCCGCCGCCCTGTATCTCGATCTGCTCCGCTTCGAGCTTCTCATCCTCCTTCGGGTATCGCGATACGAAGCAGAGGTAATCGATGCAGTACGTCCCGATCCCGAGCACATCGAATTCACGACCCATCTCCTTCTCCAGGACATTAATGTACACCAAATTTTTATACCGGTCACGCACGTTTTTACTTGACAAACGGAGATAAGATTGTATTCTTACTTCAATCATCCTAAGAGGAGGAGAAAGAGTGCTGGTTGGAAATACCGCCGCAAGGATTGTAAGCCTTATCAGCCTTATTATTGTACTCCTTCTTTTAATGCCATAGGGCGGCGGAACAAGCTAAGACGATAACCCGCTGCCTGCAGCGGGTTTTTTTTTACTATTTTAACATCATCGGTAAAATCTTACATACGGGAGGTACCATGCGCAGCGACCTTATGAAAAAAGGATCACAGAGAGCTCCGCACCGCAGTCTGATGTACGCACTCGGACTGACGAAGGGGGAGATCGACCGCCCCATCATCGGCATCGCGAACTCGGCGAACGAAATAATCCCGGGCCATATACACCTGCACACGATCACCGAAGCGGTGAAGGCCGGTGTTAGGATGGAGGGTGGGACGCCCCTCGAATTCGGCACGATAGGCGTTTGCGACGGAATAGCAATGGACCACACGGGCATGAAATATTCCCTCGGGAGCAGAGAGCTCATCGCCGATTCCATCGAGACGGTTGCAAAGGCGATGCCCTTCGACGGCCTCGTGCTCGTCACGAACTGCGACAAGATCGTTCCCGGAATGCTCATTGCCGCGATCCGGCTCAACATACCGGCGGTGGTAATATCGGGGGGGCCGATGCTCGCAGGCGAATACAATGGTGTGAAGATCGGCGTCGACAAGGCCTTTGAAGCCGTGGGCGAAATACGGTCGGGAAAGATAGACGAAGAGGCGCTCAAAGTCATCGAGGAGTGCGCGTGTCCCGGAATGGGCAGCTGTGCCGGCCTCTTCACGGCGAACAGCATGAATTGTCTCACCGAGGCCCTCGGCATGGGGCTTCCCGGAAACGGAACGGTTCCCGCAGTCCACGCAGAGCGGATGAGGCTTGCTAAAAACGCCGGATCGGCGGTCATGAAGCTCGTCGAAAAGAATATTCTGCCGCAACAGATCATGACCCGCGAGGCGTTTCTCAACGCCATCGCCGTCGACATGGCGATAGGAGGCTCCACCAACACCGCGCTCCACATCCCTGCGATCGCACACTACGGAGAGATCAAAATCGGCCTCGACGACTTCGACCGTATCAGTGAAACGGTCCCGCACCTCTGCTCCCTATCCCCGTCGGGCCCGCATTTCATGGAGGACCTCCATCGCGCAGGCGGCATACCTGCCGTCATGAAGGAGCTCTCCGGCAGCGGACACATAAACACGGGGCTCATGACCGTAACGGCAAGGACCGTGGGCGAGCTCATAGAGAATGCAACCGTCAAAGACAGCGAAATAATCGCCCCGGCGGCAAATCCGCGCCACGCCACGGGAGGGCTGACCGTGCTCAAGGGAAACCTCGCGCCGGACGGGTGCGTAGTAAAGAGCGCCGCGGTACTGCCTGGTATGATGGTACACGAAGGCCCCGCACGCGTGTTCGAGTCCGAGGAGGAGGCGGTCGACGCCATACTAAACGGCGTCATTCAGCGGGGAGACATCGTGGTTATCAGGTACGAGGGACCGAAAGGGGGCCCGGGAATGCGCGAGATGCTCACCCCGACCTCCTCCATCGCCGGCATGGGGCTCGACGACTCGGTTGCGCTTATCACCGACGGCAGGTTCTCCGGCGCCACGAGGGGGGCGGCCATCGGGCACGTTTCACCCGAAGCGGCCGCACAAGGGCCCATCGCCCTGGTACTCGAGGGCGACCGCATACTGATAGATATAAAGAAAAAGAAGATCACACTGAAGGTCGCAGAAAAAGAGCTTAAAGACAGGCTCGAACGCCTGAAAAAACAGGCTCCACGCAAGCCCAATATCGATAAAGGGTATATGTACAGGTATTCAATGCTCGTTTCATCTGCCGCCCAGGGAGCGGTTTTTCCAGTTTAATTTTACATACAAGGAGATACCCATGAGGATGACCGGCGCGAAGGCAATCGTCGAAGCACTGCACAAAGAAAAGGTTACGACCCTTTTCGGTATCCCGGGGGGCGTCGTCATTCCCCTCTTCGACGCGATATACGGTGACAAGAAGCTCAACCTCGTGGTAACAAAGCACGAACAGGGTGCGATACACGCCGCTGACGGGTACGCGAGGTCTTGCGGGAAACCGGGCGTCTGTATCGTGACCTCCGGTCCCGGTGCTACGAACATCGTGACCGGCCTCGCCACCGCATACATGGACTCGGTGCCCCTGGTCGCCATCACAGGGCAGGTTCCCACCGCGATGATCGGCAACGACGCCTTTCAGGAGGCTGATACGACGGGAATCACGAGACCGGTAACGAAGCACAACTTTTTAATAAGGGAGCCGGGGGAGCTGCCGCTAGTCCTGAAAAAAGCGTTCTATCTCGCGACCACAGGACGATGTGGACCGGTCCTCGTCGACGTACCGAAGGATATGCTCACCGCCCAGATCGAATTCGACTACCCGGACAAGGTCAGCATACCGGGATACAGCATTCCGGAGCAGGGACATGCGCGCCAGATCAAAAAGGTAATGGATGCGATAAAAGAGGCCAAGAAGCCCCTCATCTACGCCGGGGGAGGCATCATAACCTCCAACGCATCGGACGAGCTCAAAAAGTTCGCGAAGACAACCGGTATCCCGGTCGTGCTCACGCTCATGGGCCTCGGCGCATTCCCGGCCAGTGAGCCGGAATTCCTCGGAATGCTCGGGATGCACGGGACGAAGACCGCGAACTACGCCACCGACAGGTGCGACCTGCTCATCGCGCTCGGCTCGCGGTTCGACGACAGGGTCACAGGAAAGCTCGAGCTCTTCGCGCCCCACGCAAAGTTCATCCACGTCGACATCGACCCCGCTTCAATCAGCAAGAACGTGATAATAGACATTCCGATCGTCGGCGACGCGAAACAGACGCTCAGGGAGATGAACAAGCAGGCCCAAAAGCTCGCCATCTCCGACTGGCTTTCCGAGATAGCACGATGGAAAGAGGAGCACCCGCTGACTTACAGCAACGACGAGGTGCTCAGGCCCCAGTACGTCATCGATCGTCTCTACGAGATCACGAAGGGAGACGCCATTATCACGACCGAGGTGGGCCAGAACCAGATGTGGGCGGCCCAGTTCTACAAGTTCAACAAACCGCGCAGGCTGATAACCTCCGGCGGCCTGGGGACCATGGGGTACGGCCTCCCCGCAGCCATCGGCGCGCAGCTCGCAAACCCCGACGCACTGGTGGTAGACATCGCGGGCGACGGCAGTATTCAGATGAACATACAGGAGATGGCGACTATAGCCCAACGCGCGCTCCCTATAAAGGTCGTTATCCTCAACAACGGCTACCTCGGCATGGTTCGGCAGTGGCAGGAGTACTTTTTCGACCGGCGTTACTCCGCGACCTGCCTGCGACGGGACAAACGCTGCCCGGATATCTGCTGCGAGCCGGGGCCCCACTGTCCGCCCTACGTCCCGGACTTCGTCAAGCTCGCGGACGCGTACGGGGCGGTGGGAATCCGAATACACAAGAAAGCGGACGTCGACGACGCCCTCCGGGAAGCCGTCACACAGGACAAAACGGTTCTTATGGACTTTCTCATTAATCCCGAGGAGAACGTGACGCCCATGGTCCCCGCCGGTGCGCCGATCAATAAAATGATCTCGAGCAAGGAAGATGCGGATGCGTTCCTGCTCGCATGACGAACACAAGTACGGACAAAAGAGGAGAACGGTATGGAAAAGGAATACACCCTGGCGGTGACCGTTGAAAACAAGAGCGGGGTCCTGGCGCACATAGCGGGACTCTTCAGCGGAAGGGGCTTCAACATCTCGGAGCTGTCCGTCGGAGAGACCGAAAACCCCGACTACTCGCGTATGACCATCGTGGTAAAGGGAGACGAAAAGATACTCGATCAGGTGAAAAAGCAGCTCAACAAGTTCATAGACGTCGTCAAGGTGATAGACCTGTCCGGCGCCACCGCGGTTCATCGCGAGATCATTCTCATCAAGGTAAAGGCGCCCGCCCAGAAACGGCAGGAGGTCTTTCAGATCGCCGAGATCTTCAAAGGAAAGGTAGTGGACCTCAGCCACGAATCCTTGACGCTCGAGGTAACCGGAATCGCCGACAAAATCGAGGCTCTTATCAAAATACTGCAGCCGTACGGCATTCTCGAAATGGCCAGGACCGGCAGGGTCTCGATCAGCAGGGGTGCTGGGAAAAAGGGAGGCACGACAAATGGATAAGATATTCATCTTCGATACCACGCTGAGAGACGGAGAGCAGTCTCCCGGTGCGAGCATGTCGATCGAGCAGAAGGTCGAGGTGGCGAAGCTCCTCACCGCCATCGGGGTCGACGTGATCGAGGCGGGGTTTCCAATCTCTTCTCCGAAACAGTTCGAAGGGGTCCGGCGAGTCGCTGAAACGGTCCGCCGGTCGACGATCGCTGGTCTCGCACGGACGCTCGAAAAGGACATCGACCGCTGCTACGAGGCGCTTGCGCCGGCCCCGAAGAAGCGCATACACACCTTCATCGCGACATCCGACATCCATCTCACTTACAAGCTGAAAAAGTCGAAAAAAGAGGTATTGAAACTCGCCGTGGATGCGGTACGCTACGCGAGATCGCTGACGAACGAGGTGGAGTTCTCCGCCGAGGACGCCACGAGAAGCGACCGGGAATACCTAAAGGAGATATACACCGCGGTAATAGAGGCGGGAGCCACAATCCTCAATGTCCCCGACACCGTGGGATACACCGTTCCCGAGGAGTATGCGGCGCTGATACGGTACCTCAAGAAGGAGGTACCCGGGATCGATAAGACCGTTATCAGCGTCCACTGCCACAACGATCTCGGTCTTGCCACCGCAAACACGCTCGAGGCTTTGAAGGCGGGCGCCCGTCAGGCCGAGGTCTCGGTGAACGGTATCGGCGAAAGGGCGGGTAACGCCTCATTCGAAGAGGTCGTGATGTCCCTCAAGACCCGTGCCGACTGTTTCAATTTCAAGACCAGGATTAAGACGGAGCAGATTTATCATCTCTCGAAGACCATCGTGAGCTATACCGGTATGTCGGTTCAGCCCAACAAGGCGATAGTCGGGGAGAATGCCTTTGCGCACGAGGCGGGCATCCACCAGGACGGCATAATAAAGCACAAGATGACCTACGAGATCATGACTCCGCAGTCCATCGGACGCCGGCAGTCCACCCTCGTGCTCGGCCGTCATTCGGGCAAGCACGGGCTGAAGGAGCGGCTCAAGGAGCTCGGGTACGTAGTCTCGTCGAAGGACCTCGACAAGGTATTCACGAAATTCACCGAGATCGCTGATAAGAAAAAAGAGGTCTTCAACGAGGACCTCATCGCGCTCATCGAAGAGGAGCTGAGCATACTCCCCGAGACGTTCACCCTCGATTATTTCAGCGTCATCACCGGAAACAACGTGATACCGACCGCAACGGTGAGGCTCAAAAGCGGTAATGCGGTCATCCAGGAAGCCGCGACTGGCGACGGTCCCGTAGACGCCGTGTATCGGGCGATCGAGAAGATCACGGATACGCCGGTTAAGCTCTCGAGCTACTCGATTAACGCAGTGACCCGCGGCAAGGACGCAATGGGCGGCGTGACGATAACCGTCGAAAAAGACAATCGGATCTTCAGGGGATATGGGGTTGCCACCGATGTCATCGAGGCGAGCGTTCACGCGCTGATTAACGCCATCAACAGGATTTACTACAACGGAGGGTAAAACGGATATACGGTAAAATATCCGCCACAGGGACAACGGCACTATCCTCCGCCTGAACATACAATGTGCCGCCGTGATGCCCTCTATAACACTGTGCAGGAGACGGACCGATGATACAGATATTCGACACTACGTTGCGGGACGGAAGCCAGGGAGAGGGGGTGACGCTGTCCAGCAAAGACAAGGTGAGGGTCGCCGAGGCGCTCGACGAGTTCGGAGTCCACTACATAGAGGGCGGATGGCCGGGTTCGAACCCGAAGGATATCGAATTCTTCAAGCTGATCAATGACGTACGACTGAAGACGGCGAAGATAGCCGCATTCGGGAGCACGAGAAGACCTGAAAACAGCGCCGACAAGGACCCGAATCTCAACGCAATCATAGAGACCGGCTCCCCGGTCGCCACGATTTTCGGAAAGTCCTGGGACCTCCACGTTAAAGACGCCCTCAGAATCTCCCCCGAGCAGAACCTCGATATCATCGAAGACTCCTGCCGTTATCTGAAAAAAAGGGGTAAGGAGGTCATCTACGACGCGGAACACTTCTTCGACGGCTATAAGGAGAACCCGTCATACGCGCTTCAGACCATCGAGGCCGCACAGCGCGGGGGGGCCGACATCATCGTGCTCGCCGATACCAACGGCGGGACCCTCACACACGAGCTGGCGCCGATCTTCGCGGAAGTCAAAAAACGCATCACAAGGCCCTTGGGGATTCACGCCCACAACGATTCCGACTGCGGGGTAGCCAATTCCATAGAAGCGGTAATGTGCGGCGCGGTGCACGTACAGGGATCGATAAACGGCTACGGGGAACGATGCGGAAACGCCAACCTCTGTTCCGTGATTCCCATTCTGCATCTGAAACTCGGGATGCCGTGCGTGCCCGATGACCATATCCGCCACCTCACCGAGCTGTCGAGGTACGTGTCCGAGCTCGCCAATATGGCGCATGTCATGAACATGCCCTTTGTCGGGGAGAGCGCATTCGCACACAAAGGCGGTATACACGTGAACGCCGTCATGAAGAACCCGAAGACCTACGAGCACATAGAACCGGAAACAGTCGGAAACATGAGGCGCGTGCTCGTTTCCGACCTCTCGGGCAAAAGCAGCATACTGTACAAGGCGTCCGAGTTCGGTATCGACCTTTCGGCCCTCGAAGACCGCTCTAAAAAGACCAAGGAGGTGCTGAAACGGCTGAAGGAGCTCGAGCATATGGGATACCAGTTCGAGGGGGCGGAAAGCTCGTTCGAAATACTGATCAAGAAACTGATCGGCACGTTCGACGATTATTTCTCTCTCGAGGGATTCCGGGTGATCACGGAAAAGCGGGGTCCGAAAGAGCACGTGCTCTCGGAAGCGACGATAAAAGTTACGGTGGACGGTGAAAAGGAGCTCACCGCAAGCGAAGGGGTAGGACCGGTAAACGCGCTCGACAGGGCGCTGCGCAAGGCGCTCACCATATTCTACCCCACCCTGGGAGAGATGCGACTCGTGGATTACAAGGTCAGGGTTTTAGATACAAAGAAAGCGACGGAAGCGTTGGTCCGCGTTCTCATCCAGAGCACCGACGGGATCGATGAGTGGGGCACCGTGGGAGTGTCACAGAACCTCATGGAGGCGAGCTGGCTTGCCCTCGTCGATTCGATCTCCTACAAGCTTATGAAGGACGAACGGAACAAGCGCAGAATCAAGCGCTGATACGCAGGTCACAAAGCTCAAAACACGCTAACGTATAACGGAGGGCCGGGCGACAGCCGATCGTCGTCCTCCTCGTATCATTGAACGCGACGGTTTTGCATTACGGCATATGAGACGGTTTGCCGTTTGTCGACGATTGCCGGTCCGAAGACCTTCTGAGGACCGAACTTCGTCTGCGGGGCCTCATTCACTCCCCACCTCCCGTTTCCATATACTCCCGGTACGGCCAGTTTTTCATACCTCCCTCCACCACCCGGACTCTCGAGCAGCCGCGCTCGAGCAGATACCGTAGCAGCTCGAAGCTTTCGTTCCCCGCTTCATCGATGATATACAGATCGGTATCGGACGAAAACATTGTTTTCAAGGGCTCACTCAACCCGGGGGACCGTTCGTTCGATTCAGCCGAGTCCGTTTTTTCATGCGGCCACTCGAGGCGGATCGCTCCCCTGACATGGCCCTTCGAAAACCGGTCCGCCTGCCTGATATCGACGATGAGATACGTCCCCTCCCCCGCCGCGACCCTGTATAAAAGCTCCTCGGGCATTATGATATAGGGGGCGAACTCGATCTCGTTTATGAAGGACTCCTGAGGCAGGGCGGCGGGCGCGACTGCAAGAACCGCAAAGACGAGGAAAAAGCAAAAGAGGGCCGTCATACCCATACATGAACGGGAAACGGCAGCCCGCGGGAGGCCTGCTGTAGGATCGGCATCACTGAGCCCGAAACCCTTGTGACGGTGCCGCTTTGGGCTAAAAGGCGAATGCAGGAACTTATATGTCATAGTGTCTCGCAAACAGGCCGGAGTACCGTTTTATCCACTGCTTCGCCACCCATGAGAAATCGAGCGGTTTCCCGCACCTCCGCTCGAGCCTCCGTTTGAACTCCTCTATCCGAACCACCTGCTCCATCATCCTCGCCTTCAGCGCCTCATCCGGCCTTCTGAAGGAGACCGCGATGTTGTAGCCGCCGTTTCCCGAAGGTTCGCAGCGGACCACGACTCCGTCGATCCGAAACTGCCTGTTCTCCACTGTGAGGTTTATCTCGACCTCGGCATCCTCCGCCACCCGCTCGACGCTCTTGAAGAGGAGTCCCCCGCCCCCGATGTTTTCAGACTCGCCGTGCAGCAGTATATCTTCGGCGCTCTGCCGCACCACCCGCGTCTTCAGCGGGTAGCTCAGCGGGTGTCTGATGAATCGCCTTTTCTCGTCTACCATATTCCGCTTCCCGTCGTACATCCGGTCCGCCTCACTGCGGACAACGGACGTTTATATTCCGGCGCAGGCGGCGTTTTTTCAGTCCTGTTGCCGTTCCGGCAGAAGGTAGGTGAAATTTTTTTTCCGTGCGAGCTCGACGAACTGGCCCGTCAGCTCCTGTATATCGAGCACCCGCTTGAAGGTACCGCCGGTAATTGCTGCGATACGCCTGAGAAGATGCTCGTCATACCCCATGAAATCGAAAGGAGAGCCGACACCGACCGTATCGATGACGATCCTCTTCGACGCGGCACGCTTGGCAAGCGATATGATTGAGAGCTTCCCGGTCGTGGTCGGCACGCCGTCGGTGAGCAGTACGATCCGTTGTACCCCGCCCTGTGGAAGAACATCCATAGCCAGGCTTAGTCCCTCGTACATCGAGGTCGAGCCGTTGGCGGTGAGTGTGTGCACCCTGTTCTCGAGATGCTCGTATTCGACCGTCGGCCGTTCGACTACGGTCGCGAATTCGCCGAAGCTGATAATACCGGTGCGATCGCCCTCCCCCATGAGGAATTTGCTTCGAATGAATTCGATCACCGCGTTTTTCGTCGCATCGAGCTTGACGATTCCCGATATGAAGTCCGCCATGCTTCCGGAGGTGTCGATGAGGAGTATACACGTTTCCGGCGGGATCACTTCTATCTCCTCGCCGATTTCCGCTTTCAGAAGCTCCCTGGCTCGAGGATTGAGCCGTGCAACGGTCCGGGTACCGTCCGACGCCGAAGACACTTCCACCTTAGCCTTAATGTATCGGTCGCCCGATCTCAGCGTGACGGTATCTCCGCGTTTGAGCCCGAGTACTTCCCTCAGGTGCCTTGTGAGCCGTACGATCGCATCGGTAGACCCGCCGTCCTCCTTGAAACCCTCGAGGATCCGTAACGTCGGGTTTTGAAATATCGTGGTGGGAAGATCGGTTCTTTCCTCGTCGTTCTGTTTTTTAAATAATCCCACATCCCTTTCCCGAATGTCCTGCCTCGGGCGGTACATCCCCGAGACGCACCGCCGTGCTTCTATAATAAAACCGCCTTACAAATCGTTCCTCCGGCGCCGGGATCAGAGATTCTTCTCTCCGAACAGATCTAAGAACCTGTCCTCGTACTCACCGAACAGTTCCCACTTGTCGAGCTCCTTTTTGAGCTCTCCCGCCCTCGATATGTCCTTACCGGCCGCTTCGAACATGAACTCTATCTTCTCCCTGATGCCATGCGGTACGGCGTCGGGCAGCGTCTCGGCACCCTCGTTTTCCTTACGCGGCCGCTCCTCCGATTCCTTGCCGAAGAGAGTCTGTTTCGTGGACTTGCTTACCTTATCGATCTCCTCCTCCACATACTCCGCCGTCTGCCTCAAACCGTTCGTATCTATCTCCACCCCGGTATACCGCATAAAGGCCTTGAGAATCGCGAGTGAGGACTTCGGGTTTTCAATCTTGGCGGTATAGAAGGGTATCTCACCCAAAAAACACACGCCGTTGATGCCCGCCTCCTTGCCCACGCCGAGTAAAAGCCCGTTCAGACCGCCTATATGACCCGAGCTCATTATTTTGAGTCCGTATCCGGGTAGTTTCTTGAGAATCACCGGATCAGTTGAAACGGCCCAGACCGCGGGCTCCGAACGGTGCGTGATGTTGACCGGAGTCGCCGCAAATGTTATTATCTGGTCGACTTTGTGCTGTTTCGCGACCTCTACAACACCACGCGCGAGGTCATACTCCTTCTCCATGACTGGTTGAGACTCTCCGATGAAGAGGAGGATGTCCCTCAAGCGGAACTCGTTCTCGGGGAACCGGTTCTTATAAAAAAAGAACTCGCCTGTCGGCAGTTGAGGTATGCTTACCACCCCTCCCTTTATCTGGACACCGGTCTTGTAGAATATACCTTCCGAATCAATCTCGGCGAACTTCTCCATTGGAAGGTTATCTTTGAGATATGCGGCGGCACCGTACGCTACGTTTCCCATACCGGGCCACGCAGCTAGGAGAAAAGGCCTCTCCGGCTCTATCCGGCCGATTCTCCGAATAGAAGTACCCATCGCAACCTCCATTCACGATTCAATTATTCCTGTACCCTCAGCCGGTGACGCTTCCGTCTCCTCTAATTATTGACGATTTCGGTGTATTACCCACATACTATATACCGAAAAAGATCGGGCGGCGTGTTGTGTACACTCGGTATATCGCTCACAACCAATTCCGAATTCCGATCTTTCACCGAAGGCGATCGGTGTCTCCGAAGCCTCCCCAGTAAACCGGGCAGACCGTATGATAACGGGCGGCGCTTTGCACCGGTCGTTACCCGATCGTGGACCGGGTACGATATAAATTTAACGTATTTGGAATAGAGGTGCAATTACTTTCGGGCTCGTGTTAAAAGCGGACGGCCCGAAGAACGATGTTCAGCAAGGAGTGTTGCATGGATATACTCGTATTAAACAGCGGTTCCAGCTCTCTGAAGTATACCCTTTACAGATGGGAAGACAGGATGGTCCTCGCCAAGGGAATCGTGGAACGCGTCACACAGCCCGGATCGTTCATCATCCACGAGGTGATAGGGAACGATAAAGTCAAAGTCGAGCAGGAGTGTCCGACACACAAGGAAGCGGTGGATCTCATCATGAAGACGCTCACCGAAGGAGAGGGAAGTATCCTCGACGATCCCGAAAGGATTAAGGCGGTGGGACACAGGGTCGTACACGGCGGGGAAAAGTTCAACAAGTCCGTAATAATCGACGATGATGCGCTCGATACCTTCAGGGAGCTTTCAGCGCTTGCTCCCCTTCACAATCCTCCGAATATCACCGGTATCGAAGCGGCCAAGGAAGTACTGCCGAATGTGGTTCACACGGCGGTAATGGACACCGCCTGGCACCAGACCATGCCTCCCCGTTCATACATCTACCCGCTTCCGTACAGCTGGTACGAGGAGTTTTCAATACGTAAGTACGGGTTCCACGGAACCTCGCTGCTCTATGTCGCCAAAAGGGCCGCAGTGTTGCTCGGTAAGGACCCGTTTTCCGCCAACCTCGTGCTCGCCCATATCGGCAACGGTGTGAGCTTCAATGCGGTGGAAAACGGCGTCTCCGTGGATACGAGTATGGGATTCACACCGCTAGAAGGCGCGGTAATGGGCACGAGGGCGGGCGACCACGACGCGGCGATCGATCTCTATATGATGGAAAGGCTCGGTCTCTCGACTACAGAAATGAACGCTCTTTTAAACAAGAAAAGCGGTCTTTTAGGGATCACCGGCAGGTATATCGACAGGCGAGACATCGTCGCGGCCGCTAAGAAGGGGGACCAACGGGCCGCACTCGCCGTCGAGATCGAATCGTACAGGGGAAAGAAATACATCGGCTCCTACATGGCCGCACTCGGGCGGGTCGACGCCATCGTGTTTACCGCGGGTGTCGGCGAGATGAACCCCGATATACGAATCAAGATGGTGCAGGGTCTCGAATCCCTCGGCGTCTTGGTGAACACGGAAAAGAACAAAATCTCCCGTACGAGGAACGCCGAGACCGACATCTCCGCCCCCGATACGGATACGAAGATATTCGTCATACCGACGGACGAGGAGCTTGTAATTGTCGAAGACACGGTGGCCCTCCTCGAAGGCAGGTACGAACTGCATACCGGGTTCACCTACTCGTTTCAGAGCCCGGACTATACCAACAGCATACGGGAGCAGGCTTTTCGGACGGAAGTGCGAAAAAACCCGGCGCTCGGAAAAATCAGGGCTGTACCGCCCTTTGCATGACCGCGCCGTTCCCCGGTCGGGCCGTCTTTGTGCGGTTGGAAAAATTCTGTGCGTTTAGTATCCACCGGTGACGGCTGTCCGTAATCGACAAGGGGCGGAAAACGCCGACTCTTTACAAACCGAAATCCTAAAAAACAACATCGTATCTTGGACAACATTGGCACCGTGCAGATGTCGATTAGTCATGGTATACTTTCTAACACGTCGTTGACTTGATAAGTAAATCCATACACCCGAAAGATCATAAACCAGGAAAATTGCGCCAAGCAGGACCCCCGCGGCACCGCATGCCCCGATACGCAAAGACAGAGTGAAGCAAACGAGGCTCTCAATACGACTGCGCGTGAGTGCCCCAGCTCGAAGATTCGAACGAGTATGAGAAGCGGGTATGATCGTCGTAGCGGTCTTCGAGAATCGCAACGACGTCCTCGAGCAGCACCTGCTCTTCGTTCGTCGGTATGACCAGGATCCTGATCCTGGAGTCGTCGGAGGATATATCGCATTCGGCCTTTGTCCCGCACGCAGACCGGTTTTTTTTGCTGTCGAGGACGATTCCCACATTTTCAAATCCCTGCAGTATGTCACGGCGCACGCTCCAGCCGTTCTCCCCGACACCCCCTGCGAATACGATTGCGTCGACGCCGTAGTCGAGCACACAGAGGTAGGCACCGAGATACTTCTTTATCTTGTAGCAGTACAGCTCGTATGCAGTCATGCTCGATTCGTCTCCCTGATCGACCCTCGCGCAGAGATCCCGGATATCCGTAATCCCCGTGAATCCGAACACGCCGCTCTTCCGGTTGAGCCACGTGTTCACGACTTCGCCGGCGTTCAGTCGCTCTTTCCTGCATATGAACGGGATGATCGCGGGATCGACGTCTCCGGACCTCGTCCCCATCATGACACCCTCGAGCGGGCTCAGCCCCATGCTGTGGTCGACTGCCCTGCCGTTTTTTACTGCCGTGAGGCTGATGCCGTTTCCTATATGGAGGGTCACGAGGTTCGTCCGCCCCGGATGCTTCGACAGCATCGCTGAAGCCCGCCTCGATAGGTACAGGTGTGAAGAGCCGTGAAACCCGTATTTCCGGACCCCGTATTTGTCGTACCATTCCTTGGCGCATCCGTAGAGATAGGCCTTCGGCGGCAGCGTCTGGAAGAAAGCGGTATCGAAAACGGCTACCTGAGGCACTGACGGCAGCAGTTTCCTGCACGCATCGATACCTGCGAGGTTCGCGGGATTATGCAGAGGGCCGAAGTCTATCATCTCGACTATCGCGTCGTATACGTCATCGGTAACGAGGGCGCTTTTCACGAACCTATGCCCTCCGTGCACCACCCTGTGCCCGACAGCCTTGATCCGCTTGAGCTCACAGATCGCACAAGAATCGGCCGAAAGCTTTCCTGAAATCGTATCGAATATGAGTCGTATTGCTTCGGTGTGATCGGCGCATTCATGCTCTTTTTTAAATTCGCCGTTTTCGGGCACCTCGTGGCGGATGAACGATCCGCCGGTCGTTACCCGTTCGACGACACCTCTGCACAGGGGCGTTCCGCTTTTCATCTCGTAGAGCGCATATTTGGCCGATGACGTTCCGCAGTTGAGACTCATTATTACATCCATCTACATCCCCCTCGTTTAATGGTGGCTCAAGACGCCGGATATATTGTTAATTTATTAACAATATATTCAAAATACTAATTCGCCGCTGGAATTTCAATACAAATGTGGGTTGATCTACCTGGGTACGCGCTTTAAGAGGAGTTCGACGTCAGAACATCTCAACCGTCTTTACTATCTCCTCCTCGATCTCACGCAGGACCTCGGCCGTATAAAACTCGCCGTACTCGTCGTACCTCGGTATGTGCCTGAAAGTCACTACACAGGAAACGGTGGTTGCGGTTACGGGTCGTATGAACAATTCGTACTCCCCCTCAACTACACGGTAGTAGGGAACGGTCTCTCTCTCGCTCTTCCCGTACTCGACTTCGAACTTCCCCGCTATCTCCGTGACGAGCCTGTCGATAACGATCTTCGACTGATCCACGTTAAGATCGAGACTGACGGTGAAAAACAGCAGGCGGCCCGTATTGTCGAAGAACAGGTAGAGGTTTTCCGAATAAAACTTCCCCGCCTTCTCGAGCGTCAGCGATGAACGGCCGAATCGTGAAATCGAATCCCCGCGACGCACCTCGTACCCGCTTTTTCTCGCGTTTTCTTCGATGTATTCGTAGCTCTTGTCGAAGTCGACGAACGAATACCCGGGGGACTTCGGCTCCCCCATCTGCTGCGCGAAGGAAGCGGTGCCCTGCAACATAAAGACGAAGATAATAAAAACGGCAAACGGCAATGTTGTACGGCCTTCTTTCATCCGCATAATGGCGTCCCCTACGGTCTTTAATAGTAATATCGGTAGCTCGGGCAGACAAATACACCGCTAATACCGTCCGCCCTATGTCATAAACTCGAAAGAATCCAGGAAGGTCTGTGCCAGGTTGGAAAGGATGACTCCCTTCTTCGTTACCATATAGTAGTCCCTGTACGCGGAGAAATTCTTGATCTCGATGACCTTCAGATCGCCCTCCGCAGCGACCTTGTCGAAGATGATCGAAGGGACGAAGGCGCACCCTACCCCCATCCTGACGACGCTGAGCAAGGATTCCGGAAGGCCGATCTCCGATATGATGTTGAGCTCGGAAAAGGAGATACCGCACTCCCCGAGCTTCTTCTCGAGAAACTTCCTTACGCCCGATTCCTTCTGGTTAATAATGAGCGGCACCTCTTTCAGCTGCGAGAGGTTCAGCTTCGACGGAATGTCGAGACTGTTGGAGGCGACGAGCAAAAGCTCGTCGCCTGAAAAGCTCTTGTAGTCGAGATTGCTGTCCTCGATCGCGCCGACGAATCCTATGTCGAGCATCTCGTTCTCGACCATATAGGATATATTCTCCGTATCGTTCAGCTCATAGATGATGTAGGCGTTGGGGTACTTCTTCTTGAAACCGGCGATCTTTTCGTACAGCATCTGGGAGGTAGGAATGTGGGAGGAGCCGATCTTGAGCACCCCCTCGTCCGTGGAGTCGATAACCCTCAGCTCCCGTTCGAGGCTGTCCATCATGGAGAGCATGTTCTTCGCAAACTTGTAAAAAAGCCTGCCCTTTTTCGTCAGCTCGATACGTTTATTCTTGCGTTTGAAGAGCACGGAGCCCATCTCGCGCTCCAGCCGTATGATCTGCTGCGTCACGGCCGGTTGAGTGAGAGCTTCGTGCTCCGCCGCCTTACTGAAGCTCTTTATGTCGGCGATGAGCATGAAGAGACGTAACTGTTTCGTATTCATTTGAGGTGGTCTGAAACAAGTCCGGTTTTTGAATAATATGCGCCCCCCCATAGCCGTTGTCAAGAGATTCGTCGTCACCGTAAGTGGAGGTCGTACACATGAGCTCTATCGGAGGAAGGCACCCTCTATCTGCGGCTTTGCCGGCAGCCGTTTGGACCGGCTTCACACGCCAGCAAAAAGCGCCTCGAGCTTATGCACTGCGTCCCTGCCGCCGATCTCCCCGTCGCTGAAACATGCGATGGGCTCGAGGTAGTGTAGATCGTAGTCTGTTTTCACCTTCCGCTCGCCGCCGCCCGTGATGTTGAGCGCGATGAGATCGCCCGAAGCTACAATACCGTTCTCCACCGCCTGCATCAGCGACCCCACGGCGACTCCCGCCGCATGACATATATCGATTCCCTCGAACTTCTCGAAGATCGACATTGCCCGGTACGCCTCGGTATTGGTGACTGCATAGGTACGTCCGGACGATTCACATAGCACGTCGTAGACCCCTCCCCGCAGCGCGTAGGGCGGCTTCCTGTTGGTGAGCACCTTGGCGCATGTTTCAGTGATCTTCATTTTGTCGGACTCGGGATCGGAAGCCGGTATCTCCGGCAGACGGTCGGCCCATGACTCGGTTATGGGCACGAAGGGATGGTTCTGAGACAGATGAAGCGTCATGCAGCCGTTGCCGTATCGTCCCTCCTCTGCGAGACGGAGATACGCCTCCCACGCGGCGATACCGCCGGTACCGGAGCCGATCGCCTGAAAATAGTGCTTCGGAACCTCCCCCACCGTAGCGGCGAAATCGAGCACCGTCGTTCCCATACCGTCTCTTCGCGCAACGTTGAACGCCCCCCCCTCGGGGAAAAAACCGTTCAGGCCCACGAGCTTTCCCGCCAGTGTTATGGCGTCGAAGTAATCGCTGTTACCGCCCGCAAGTATGAGCTTTACGCTGTCCGAGAAGGGTTTCGTGTTCCATATCTGATCCGCGCTCTGCTGCGGAATCACGAGCACGAGCGGCAGGCCGTTCTCCGAACATATCCGTGCGAAGGCTCTTCCCGTATTACCCGCAGAGGCGACCACGATGGTCTTGCCGCAGTCTTTCGGAACCCTTGCGAGAACCGAGGGCGCCTCGAGCTCCTTGAAGGAGGCCGTCTCCATGAAGGCTCCCTTCTCGGGCCAGTACCCGTTGAATATGACGTACAGCTTTTCGAGGCCGAGATATTTTCCCAGTCTCTCGCTCTTGTAGGTAAGCGGAGCCCCCATGCAGTCGATAACGCGCCCGACCGGAAGGTAATCGGCGAACTTGAACATTCCCGGGAGCTCGTCTTTCACGGTGAGCTCCTTTTTTCGGTAAATCGTCCGAAGAAGCGCAGGCTCGTGGTCTTCGTCGCATCTGAGCCTGAACGAATCGTCCTCGTATTCTTTTCCGCACTCCACACATTTCAACACGTACTTTGCCATACACCCTTCCCTCTGCACAGGTCTCGTCTTTTTCGGTTATTGTACGGAATCTCTAATTAAAAAGACAGAGGTTTCGACTCGTGGGTCGATAAATTGTAATTATACGGAAAATCGTGGTATAAGGAAAAGTTATACTGCGCTCTGCGCCAGACCCGATGCCGGAAACCGGGAGGCGGCTTTGTCCTACCCCTCGCCGTCTTTCGGGAGCTTTTTAATATACACATCATGCTGCGGAAACGGTATGGTGATGCCATGCCGCCTGAACTGATTCACAATCTCGAAGTGGAGGTCGCTCTCCGTATCGAACCGTTTCCTCGGGTGGTCAATCCAGACCAGCAGCTCGAAGTTAAGCGAAGAGTTCCCGAACTCACGAAACAGCACCGACGGCGGAGGCGATTTCATCACGTTTTCCGTTTTCCCCGCGGCCTCGAGCAGCGCGTCCTTCACAAGACCCGGGTCGGTACCGTATGCGACCCCGACATTGACCTTGATACGGACCCGTATGTCGCCGTAGGACATGTTCTCAACCGTGGAATTGATGAATTCGCTGTTCGGTACGATGAGGTGCTCGTTTAGAATGGTCTTTATCACCGTGGCCCTGAGGTTTATCTTCGTGACCTCCCCTATCGTATCGTGGAGGCGAACCATGTCTCCCTCCTTTATGGGCCGCTCGAAGAGTATGACGAACCCGGACACGATATTGGCCGTAATGCTCTGCATACCGAAACCGATGCCGACACCGAGCACCCCCGCGAACACGGTGAGGGCGGTGAGCTTGATGCCGAAGCCCTGCAGGGCGATGATCACCCCGATAATGATGATGAGATAGCCGATCAGTTTCGCGAGAGAGAAACGCAGGCCCTCCTCTATGTTGAACCGTGCGAATACCCGGCTGCTGAAGTAATTTCTCACGACTTTGGCGATCTTTGCCGCAACGAACACCACAATCACCATGACGATGATGGTAAGGAGACTGATATCGGTGCCCGCAATCGTGAAGAGCTTGAAGCTCAGCACCGCTGCGATGAAATCGAATATGTTGGCGAGCCTCACCCCGAAAACGCGCATTACTGCAACGAATGCAAGAAGGTGGACGATCCCCTTGAATACGCGACCCAGGTTACGGACGAACTTCTTTTTATAGAGATCACGTTTCCGTATAAAGCGAGTGAACATTCTGACGATGAACACGTCGACCGCGACGATCGGAACCATGAGGACAGTATTCAGGACGCTGATGGAATACGTTCCAACCTTGATTATCTCGTGTTGAAAAAACAGCCGTATCACTTCAGGCATTTCGATTCCTCACAAAAGGGTTTCCCGCCCGATTCGATTCATTAAACAAGGGCGGTCGTTCAGCAGTCACGCCGCATTACTGCTCCCCGATCATACGGTTGATCTCCTCTTCGGCCTTCTTCAGCGCTTCCGCCGGATCCGCGGCGCCCAAGAATACCTCCTGCAGCATTTCGCGGAGCCGCTCGTTTATCTTATAGAATTCCGGGTGGCTTGGAAGCGGCCTTGCAAAATCGAGCGTGTCTATGGCAACCTTGAAATTCGGGTTCTTCCGGTCGAACGCCCTGAGCGAAAGAGAGTTGAGCGCCGAACCGCGAACCGGCACGTACCCTATCTTTTCGTGGAGCCGTATCGTGTTCTCCTTGTTCACGAGCCAGTATATGAAACTGTCCACCTCACTGCGCTGTTTTCTTTTCTGTGCGAAGTTCACGAGCGCCGATCCCCCGAGCACCGAGGCCCGCCGCCCGTTCACCGAGGGCATCGGGACTATCCTGAGCTTCCAGGGCAGGTTCTGCTCGCCGTAGGAGATCGCCGCGCTGGTAAACGGCCCCATCGCAAGGTTGCCGGTGAGAAACGCTTGGCCGGATTCCCAGTCCGTCCAGTTTCCCGGCATGATACGGTGCTTGTATGCGAGATCGTGAAGCATGGTGATCGTTCTCACCATCTCCTCCGATGTGAGAAGTATCCGCCGCTTGTCGCTTGAGAAGAAATCTCCCCCGTTCGCCCACAGAAACGGGGCGATACCGTAAAAACCGTCCATCCAGAACATCACCGCATAGTTGTCAGGTTTGCCGTCGCCGTTAGTATCCGTGGTGAGCTTTTTACCGATACTGACCATCTCCTCCCACGTGGAGGGCTCCCCCTCGACCCCCGCCTTTCTGAACGCGTCCTCGTTATAGAAGAACACGGTAGTAGAGATGCAGAACGGCACCCCGTATATGTTTCCGTCTTTGGTCACGAGGTCCCAGAACAGATCGAGTATGTCGTCTCTTTCTTCTGGCGGTATCGTGGAGTTTATCGGATCGATGAGACTGTTTTCTATATACGTGTTCATATATTCGAGCTGCACCTGGGCGACGTCGGGCAGGTCCCGGGTCACAGCTGCGGCGAGCATCTTCACCTGAAGCTCCTCATACAGTCCCTGGAACACGGGCGTCACCCGAACTCCCGGGTGACTCTCCGAATATTCGAGGGCGAGCCCGTCCACGATCTCTTTCACGTGAAATCCGAGCGAATGCCAGAACGTTATTTCCGTATCCTTCGGGTATGCACCGAAGGGGACGAGCAACAGAAGCAGGACAAGCAGTATCCTTCGCATCGCGTGTTCCTCTTTTTATTTGCTGATGTAAGACTACTATAATATATTACCGGTACGCATACAGGACAGTAAAAATAGCCGTCTCCTGTATCTCGGCGGGGGATCGGCGTACAGGGGGAATGCATGAAGATCGTCCGTTTCTTACGCGGAAAAGAGACCGTTACTGGGATTCTTGAAGACGGGAGGGTGTTTACGGCCACAGGCGACATATACGGCGGGCTCAAAATCGTCGAAAAAAACCCGCTGCCGGTCGAAGAGGCCGCGCTCCTCCCGCCGGTCGTACCCTCCAAGGTGGTTGCAGTCGGCCTTAACTACCGCGATCACGCGGAGGAGCTCGGCTCCCCCATTCCGTCCGAGCCGATCCTGTTCATGAAGCCTTCCACCTCCGTGATTGGGCCCGAGGATTCCATCGTGCACCCGTCCGCCTGCAACAGGATGGATTACGAAGCGGAGCTGGCGCTCGTGGTGAAAGAGAAGGCGTACAGGGTCAGCGAGGAGGATGCCCCCCGCTTCATACTCGGATATACCTGCTGCAACGACGTTACCGCGAGGGATCTTCAGACAAAGGACGGACAATGGACGAGGGCCAAGTCGTTCGACACCTTCTGCCCCATCGGCCCCGTCATAGAGACCGAGATAGACCCTTTAGAGCTAAGCGTCGTGTCGCGGCTGAACGGCGAGACGAGACAGTCGTCCAATACCCGGCAGTTCATATTTCCCGTGTTCGAGCTCTTCAGTTTCATCTCGCACATCATGACCCTGCTTCCCGGAGATGTCATCACGACGGGCACGCCGTCCGGTATAGGCGCGATGAAACCTGGTGATACGGTGGAAGTGGAGGTCGAGGGAATCGGCGTCCTGCGAAACGCGATCGTGGCCGAACGCGCGCGTCCTTCGGACTAGCGCCCGGCCTCCGCCGCAATCCGGCTCAGCCTTTCAGTATCCCCGGCAGATAAATCGACCTGAAGGGCCTTGCCGACGCCCTGCATCCACCCGTGAACGAAGTACATCCATCCGTCCGTTATCACGAGGTCGGCAAAACGTTTCTGGCGTTCGGCCTGGCGGAGAAATTTTAGATCGCCCCTGTAGTTGAATTCCCACACGTACCCGTGTAACGGAAAAACGGCGTCGTTCGAAAGCGGCGATCCCGGCCTGTCTTTGCCCATGCCTGTCGCGTTCACCACGAGCGATCCCGGCGGAAGCGTCTTCAGTATATCGTCGTTGCTCGTCGCGTCATTCACCTGCACGTATTCGATATTCGCCGACATTCCCATACGTTCGTGTACCCGCCTCACGCGATCGAGACGCTCGGGCCTCCGGTTCGAAATAAATATCTTCTGGGGGATGTTCGCCCCGTGCCCTGTCCGAACGAGGTATACGGAGAGCGCGAGACCGCTCCCTCCCGCCCCCATGATGAATACACAGGCGCGGCGGTTCTTTTCCCAGTATCCCGGAGGCAGAAAATCCTCGAGAGCGAGACCGACCGAAATGGGGTCCGTCGCATATCCGTATACGAGCCCCCTCCGCTTCGATATGCACGATACCTCCCCGCACAACCGCGCGAGATCGTCGAGACGGTCGAAAAGATCGCGCGCCGCTTCGAGGATATCGATCTTATGGGTCGTCACCAGGGCGCCTGTCGCGTACCGCTGTTCTCTGATATGACGGAGGATCTCCCTGTACTTCTCTCGCGGTCCCCCGGGCTCGATATCGCATCCTTCGATCCCGATTTCAGGTCTCCCGATTGCTTCCATCCATCGCGGAAAGACCTTCATGATCGACGACTGCACGGTGGTAACGCCGATGAAGTAGAAGGTCGGCCGATTCGGGCTCTCAATCACCGCAATCCTCCCTGCGCCCGAACGAAAGCGCCGAACAGGGGTTATCGATCAGCATCCTGTCGACGGCTTCCCGGCTGACCCCCATCCGTTTTAGCTTCTCGGGAAAGACGGTTACTAGATACCAAAGCCCCGGCTTCCCGCCGTAGGAAGCAAGCCTGTCTCGAGTCGAATCCATGCCGAGCACTATCCTGTCTGAGAAACCCTCTTCCACCATCTTCCCGATGTGCCGTATCTCCTCTTCGTCTGAGTGATACCCGACACGGGCAATGGTATCGTAATCGAGATATACCCCGAGTTTGGCAAGTGCGACGTTCGCCGCGGTATTAATTACCCGGTCCATGTGGCTGATGATTATGCAGCTCGGACTGACGCCGTTATCGATGAGAAAACGGGCCTGCTGTGCTCCGAAAGCCGACAGCTCCGTATGGGTGAGAATGGGGGCGCCGGTTTTTCTGTGCGCGATCGAGGCCGCACGGAAGATTTTCTCATAATAGTCATCGAGGCCGTTTTTTCCCGTCGCCGTCTTGATGACGCCCGCTCTGACCTTGCTTCGACCTGCAAACGGCAGGCCTGCGTCGTATGCATAGGCCCCGTCGGATATCTCGGACACGAACAGCCGGGCGAGCTCTTCGGTCGATGCGCCGTAGGACCAGAAATCGTCCCGGTAGAAGAAACGCTTGTGAATTCCCGTGGACGCGACGATATGCACACCCGTGGACCGGGAGAGAGATGCAAGCGTCTCCACATCCCTTCCCGCGCCGAACGGCTGTGCGTCCAGTACCGAGCCCCCCCCGTATGACTTGAACCGCTCGAGCTCGAGCGCGCTCTTCTCTCCATCGTCTATGACGAACCTGTCCGGCAATTCGACGCCGTCGATTCTCCGCACGACAAGATGGTCGTGACAGCTCGTACGCCCGAGAAGGCGGGGCGGGATGTCTCCTAAAACGGTACGGACGAACAAGATTCAACGCCTTGTCTTTGGTTTTCAGGAACGATTGGACCGGATAGAATGCCGACTACCGCCCCTAAAGAAGCCTATCGATCCGGGTTATTTCCATCAATTTATAATATTTATTTTTATTGTCAAATTATTCTATGATCTGTTACGTAGAAAATCGTGCTCGGCGTGGCATATCGCACCGGCCGGTCAACGAAACATTCCGTGGATTTCTTCCCATACCGCATACGTACTTTCCCACATCTTCTCTTTCAATTCACGACCTTCACCCATTGAGATTTCATCCCAGCCTTCCGCCGCCCGTTTCAGGGCAACCGCCGGTTTTATCTCTCCGGTAAGCGCCCGGTACACGTACAGGTCGAGAAGATCGATATAGTCATCAGACGAGGCGATGGTAAGCGCCGGCACCCCATGTTCCATGCTCGCTTCGACCGCATCGAGATATTCCACGGCGTCTTTTTCGGATATCTCCGAGCCGACGATATCGGAGAGCATTTTGGAGAGCTCGCGTGAACAGGCCGCATGCGAATACCGGAACGGGTCGCACCGCGTTCTCGGGTCGAACACGAACCCTCCTGAGTCGGCGCTCATGGAGGCGGCGACCCATACGCACGCATCCGGTTTCTCCGTCTGGGAGGCAATCGTCATGACGCCTCCCCCCGACATCAGAGCCCTGAAGTCGCTACCGCCGTTTACCGAGCGTCCCGGAATATGAGAGACCCCGACCATACCCAGCGGGATCGGATCTTCCTCATCATATACGAGTTTGAAGAGATCCGACCACAGAACGAGCGATGCGATACGTCCTTGGGCAAACGCCTCCTTTGCCTCTTTGTATCCCCATAAGACGGCGTCCTGCGGCGCGTACCGAAGAAGCCGCGTGAGATCCTCGAGCGCTCTCACGCCGCATGCGTCCGCAATCAACGGCCGCAGGGCGCCGTCGAAGTACACTCCCCCGTATGACAGAAAGCGGTCGAGCCATTCATAGTGGCACCACCCCGGCCCAAGCGCCATCCCTATACCGTAGAAATCGCGTGACAGCACCTCTCCCGCCAGCACGCTCCCCCGTGTTCGTGTGAAAAACCGTGAGAAATCGACAGCCTGCTCGACGTTCTTCGGAACCGAAAGCGCGTACCCGTACTCTCTCTCGAATAGAGACTTTTCGGCAGAATCCTCCAAAAGGTCCTTTCTGTAGTAGAAAAGACGAACATCCCCGTCCAACGGCAGCCCGTACAACCTGCCGTCGTATTTACAGTAGAAATCGAGCATCGGAAGGAATATGTCGCCGAGCTTGGCATCCTGAATACCTTCAAGGCCGTCGAGCGGCAAGAGGAATCCCGATTCCGCGAACCCGGGAAGCCATTCTGCCGGTATGAGAAAAAGGTCGGCGTTGCCTCTCTCGATTAAAGCCTTCGCCGCCTCTAAGCCGATGTCCGACGGGAGGCGCGTTATCGACAACCCTATTCCGTGCGCTTCTGCCGCTTCCCCGAACCGCTCGAAACAGGACTCGTAAAACGGCCGGGCTACCGCGACGTCGATCACGGTTTTTTGGGGCTTCATATCTTCGGTTTCTTCTTCAGGCGCCTGCGGGGGAAGATCGTCTCTATCCGTACGCGATACGCCGGCGGTCACAAAACATGGGAGCGCTGCGGCGAAGAGAAGCACACGGCAGACGGTCGGTACACGTCGCAAAAGAAACCTCCGGCGGCTGAACCATTGCGGGCTTTTTCCATCAAGTATGATCCATACGCGGGAAAAATCAACCGTAAAACATCATCCGGTACGCTGTTCCCGTTTCACTTCAATAACGACAGATCGACAATAGTACACATAGACGATTGGGGTATGCGGCTTTCAGGCCGTATCATTACGGATAAAACCGGTCCGAAAAAACCGCAGGGCCCGGCCGCTTACGCGTCTTTCAGCAAGCGGTAGTGCGTTTCGATCCTGCGGACGAGCCAGCCGCCCGGATCGAGCTTCGACACGGCCCGAAGCGTCTCTCCGACACCCTTTTCTTCCAGGAGTCTTTTTAACTTCGCCGCCGCCGGATCTTCCGGATCTCCATAGAGAAGCGCGGCGGCGCATACAAGCGAGATGCCCTCCGGTTCGATACCGCAAGAAAGGCACAGCGTCGCGCTCCCGATGAGGCGTTCATCGGGTCCGAGCTTCCTTATAGGGTCCCTCGTTATTCTCTTAACCGTATCCTTAATAAGCGGATTGCTGAAACGGAGCTTGATGTCACGTACGATGAACTCCTCCTCACCGTCTTCGAAATTTTCCGGGTACCGCGCGATCAGCGCCGACATGCTCTCGGAGAGCGCATCTTCCACCCGGGAAACTATCTCACCGTCGTCGAATGATTCGTGTATATACCGGTACCCCTTCAGTCCGCCGAGGTACCCGAGCGCGGCATGTGCGAGATTGTAGGTGTACAGTTTCTTCGTCATCTCGGCTTTGAAGTCCTCTACGGGACGAAGCCCCTCTATGGGGGGTTGTGGTGCCCTCCTCGCCCTGTTGTCGAACGGGAGCCGGTGATAGGCGTCCGAGACCACAAGAAGCGGGTCCGTAGAGGACTTTTCCGAAGTCTGAGGAACGATCCGCATGACCGCGGTCTGTATAAAGCCGACATTCTCCTCGGCCCATCTCTTCGTTTCCGCCTTCAGACGGTCGAAGACCGCTGTTTTCAGTATCTCGGATGCGTGGAGGCTGTTCTCGCATAGGTAGACGTCGACAGGAGGGGCGCCGTCCCGGCGCCTCGCCTCTACTCCTTCCGCGAGGAGACCTGCAACCGGCTGCAGGTTCTCGACCCCGACGGCCGTGCATATTACCGCTGCGGATAAAACGGCTTCCTCCACCGCATTCCGGTTCTTCGGATCAAAAGCGCGTATCCCGTCGATAACGACGTCTTTTTCTTTCCTCGTTTCCGCATCCAGGATACGGAGAGTGTAGGCCTTCCTTTCATTGAGGATCCCCACAAGCCGCTCATTGACGTCCACAAACACGATTCCGTACCCGATCTCCCAGAACAGCTGTCCCATAAAACCGCGGCCGATGTTCCCGGCCCCGAACACAACCGCGCTCTTCATCACGCAAACCTCTTCTTTAAGAATATTCCCCACGTCCCCGCCGGTCTCACCCTGCGCCGTTGACGGAGGGTCCTGCTTGCATAACCAAAGATGTCGCTTTTAAATCCGAACCGAACCCCATTCCGCCGCTTGTGCAGCGTCCTTAAAACGGAGAACCCGTACTTCTCCTGATGTACACCCCATCGACCATCGATCGGTCCGAGAGTGAGAGGAGATACAGCACCGTCTTGGCGATGTCCTCCGGAGGGATAAGCACCGATTCTTCTAGTTGTGGGCTCGCCGCCTTACAGAGATCGGTATTTACACCTCCCGGACAGATTACCGAGACCCTGATTCCATGCTTCTGTGCCTCTACGGCAAGCGACTTCGTCAGGCCCATGACACCGTGCTTGCTCGCCGTATACGCGGACTGATTTTCGTACCCCTTGAATCCCGCCACACTCGACATATTTATTATATGTCCTTTTTTTTGGGGTATCATCATACGCATGGCCCGCTGGCAGCAGAGGTACGTTCCCCTGAGGTTGATCGCTAAAAGACGATCGAAATCCTCGATGGAAAAGTCGACGAGGCTTCCAAAAAACCCGATCCCCGCATTATTGACGAGTATATCGAGCCTTCCGAACGTCTCCTGCACCGAGGAGAACAAAGAGTCGATATCATTCTCTTTCGAAATGTCGGCCGGGATGACGGTCGCGCCACCTATCTCTTTCCCCACCGCTTCCAGGCTCTCTTTCGACCTCGAGGAGAGGATCACCCTGACGCCGCTCGATGCAAGAGCGGCGCTGATACTCCGCCCGATTCCCCTGCTCGCCCCGGTTACGAGCGCGATTCTATCCTTCAGATCGGCCTTCATTTCATCCTCCCCGCCCCGTTACCATCTGTCCTGGGACCATATATACTGCTCCGGGTGGGCGCCGATGCACTTTTCGAAAAAACCCATCACCTTCCCTATATCGCGTGCTGGATCCTTCCCGTTTAGCCGGATGGAAGGCTCGAAACAGAGCGCGAGCCTTCCATCTTTTTCCCGGTAATTGTAGTGAGGAAGAATCCGAACCCCCGTCTTCTGTCCGAGGATGAAGGGGCCGCCGAAGACCCTCAGCTCTTTTCCGAACAGCGTACCGCGGTATTCCCCGGCGAGCGCCTCCTGGTCAGCGACGAGGAACACGATCCCACCCTTTTTCAATACGTCGATCATCGTAAGAAGGGTACGGGCCGAGCGTCTCGTGTCGTACCCGGTTTCGAGTATCGTAACGTTTCGTCCCTCGCGCATCCATTTCAATGCCTTGTTTCCGGAAGATTCCTCTACGAACACCGGGGCGTGGATCCTGCGGTAGTTTAAGGACAGGTACTCCGCCGCGTACTCCCAGTTGCCGAGGTGGCAGGTCACAAGCACGAACCCTTCTCCCGAATCGAGACAATCGCGGAAGTGATGTTCCCCTTCTTTTATATAGCACTTCCTGTCAACGCCCCGCCTCGTCTTGTAGTGGGCCTTCAAGAGTTCCCCTGCCACCTTCAGCAGATGAAGGGTGTTTGCGCGCACGACTTTTCGGTACCATTCTTCACCCATGCCCGGAAAAGCCTTCGGTATTATGGACGGATATCTAAACCCCCATTTTCCCTTCTTCGCGAGCCGATGAAATATCGGCAGCATTATTCCAGCGAGCCGCATGACGACGGGATCGGGAATCACGGCAAATAGTACGGAAAGGAATTTCACGAGGAACATCGGGCACCGTCCGCAGGGATTTCGGTCCGTTACAAATGACATCCTACAAGTAAAAAATATCCCTAAACAGTCGTGTATGCAACCTATTCGTAAATCGAAAGGAGGTCGGTATTCCGGCGGAGGGGGAAAACACGTCTCGCGCCGGGGAAGCTCTTTGGGGTTACTGCTTCACAGGGGTAACAACTTGCTTCTTCTTCTCTTCGCGTTGCTCGCGCTCGCCGAAAATATTGTACACGTAGAGCAGTATGTTGTTCTTTGAAATGGGCCCTATCTTCAGGAACACGATATGGTATTTCTTAACCCGCTCGTCCTTCGTATCCGAGACGTTTACTACCGAGCCGAGCGTGACGATCCGCTTGTGTTCAGTAATGAAGAAATCGAGCTTCATCCTCGCATTCAGCTTCATCCCCTTGCCCGCAATCATGGCACATCCCGTTTCCGAGAGGTCGATGATCTTTCCCACGTGCTTCTTCTTCGATATGAAGGGCTTGTTGCCGCCGTCCGCGGTGGAATAGACGACGGGATAAAAGCTCGCCCTTAGGTTCGTATCCACCCGCACGCTCTCTCTCTTCTGGACCCGCTTGAGCTTGTTGGAGTGTTCCAGGTACATGAGCGGGTATTCTTCATGGCTTATCTGCTGCTGAACCTTTGTCTCGAAAGAGTAGCCCGCATCATCCATTCTCCAGAAGTATATGTTGATCTTCATTCCCGTCCATTTCAGCGCCTGCCACCCCGCCTGACCGGACGGCTGGGTGATAACGATATAACGGCGGTTCACCTCGACCACCCAGCTTACGAACGTTCCGTAGGTCGATTCCCGAATGATGAGTTTCTGTCTCGGCAGCATCGCATTGGTATCGCGAATACGCTTCTGATATTTCGGAAGATTGAACTCCGCCTTCTTCCTGAGCTCGAGCAGCTTGTTGATCATCGCCTGCTTCGCTTCCGGGCTCATGTTCTCATCAGCATTGATCTGCCGTATCGCGGGACGAAGGCAGCGGTCGAGCTGTCTGGTCGACCAGAAGATGGACTGCGGTTTGGTGAGCTTGTTGGAGACCGCAATCCGCTTCAGGAAGCGTATCTCCTTGTAAGAGAACCCCTCCTTCCTGCCTCTCGAGAAGAACTCGTACCAGGGAAACTTATTTTTCCCACCTCTGAAACGCCATACCACTATACCGATTATCACGACGACTGCAGCGATAATGATGATGGTCCGCAAGTGTAATACCTCGCTTCCATGATAAAACAGGTTATGTCAGTAAAAACGAGCTATATTTATGTTCCCTCTTATAGATGTTCGACAGGACGGACGAAATTATTTAGGTCTTGGTTGCATATAAATCCATTGCCGTATACAGGCCGCCTTATAATTCTCATATATATAACATAACAGTAAATAACCGACTATCAACACCTTATCCACAAATCCCCGCCAAGGTCTTTTTCCGGAAGAAACGCGTGTCGGAAAAAAAGAATGGCGATACCGTCGTGCCTCTGATAGACTGAACAAAAATATATCTCGTAGTATCCTCCAAAATCGAAAAAAAGGAGACGATCATGGACCTCGGTCTGGCTGGAAGGATCGCTCTTGTAACGGGTGCCGGCAGCGGAATCGGCGCCGCGGTTGCACGTGCCTTCTGCACCGAAAAGGTAGAAACTGTGTTCGTCGATATCGACGAGCGCGGACTGCAAAGGGCTGCCGAAGGGTTCGAACGCCATGCATCCTGCAAGGTATGCGACGTTTCCGAAAAGGCCGGCGTCGTATCGCTCTTTTCCGAGGTCAAAGAGAAATACGGCACCCTTCATATCCTCGTCAACTGTGCCGCCGTCAATACGGCGGGATGGGTCTGTAACCTGCGGGAAGAGGAGATCGAAAGGGTCCTGCGGGTGAATATAAAGGGATATATCTATACCACGATACATGCCGTTGGGCTGATGAAAGAGGCGGGCTTCGGAAGGCTCATATACATCAACTCCTCCTCCGGTCTGAAGGCCTCGGCCGGACTTCCTCTGTACTCCGCATCGAAATATTTCGACAGGGGATTCGCCATCTCGACCGCCCTGGAAGTCGGCGCATATAACATCACAGCCAACTCGATCTGTCCCTCGGACGTGTATCCGGAGGGAGAAACCGGTGCGAAGAGCTGGACCGACCCCTCGCTTCTTGACATTTCGCTTCACAAGGAGGGTGTCGGCACCCTCGAATCCCTCATGGAAAAAAGGAGGGAAAAAAATCCGATGAAGAGATCCTGTACCGTAGAAGATGTCGCGTGGCTCGCTCTTTTCCTCGCAAGCGAGCGTTCCGGGTTCATCAACGGGCAGAGCATCGGCCTGAACGGCGGCCAGCTGCCCTATTGAGCGCTTTTTAAGAACAACCGAAACTTCTTCCTTTCCATCCGATGTTATAGTAATATTAAGTATGCTGAATTCGCCGGTTCTCACACTCAATTCAGGTATGGTACCGATCGATATCTGCAATGTGAAAGAGGCGATCGTACTGCAGGTCCTCAACAAAGCCGAGGCGATCCGGGTCGATACGAGCACGAACATACACTCGCAGTACCTCACGCTTCCGCTTCCAAGGGTCATCATGCTGTTCAATTTCCATAAGATCCCGAAGAAAAGGGTCGCCTATTCACGCCTGAACATCATATACCGCGACGATATGCGCTGCCAGTACTGCGGTAAACGGTTCAGGATGGACGAGCTCACCGTCGACCACATCATTCCCCTCTCGAAGTGGAATTCCGTCCCGCCTGAACATCGGCCGGAAGACCCCAACTCCTGGGAGAATCAGGTCTGCGCCTGCAGGCGATGCAACACCATCAAGGGCAACAAACTGCTGTACGAATGCAGGTTTTCCCTTCTGAGAAAACCGGTGGAGCCGAAATACATGCCGTACCTCGTCATATCGCGGGACAGGGCGAATAAATACGGGTGGCTCGAGTTCCTCAACTACAACGTTCGGATCGTCGAGGCAATCGATACCGGCGTTTCCTTATAACATATCGTTACGGGCTGCATGGTGTCGGTAGTTTTTTCATGCAGCGTCATCACAGGTCCCGACCTCTGCGGATGAAGCCGCACGTGCGCGGGGAGGTTGCCGAGGATGGAAAAGAAAATCGGTACTACCACGCTTTCGACCGTCGTATCGGATATCACCACCCTTCGAGTGGATGCGGTAGTGAACGCGGCGAACTCCTCGCTTATGGGCGGCGGAGGGGTGGACGGCGCGATTCACCGTGCCGGCGGTCCCTCGATCCTGCAGGAGTGTAAAAAAATCGTTTCGGAGATCGGACGGCTCCCAGCCGGAGAAGCGGTCATCACCACGGCTGGAAACATGCCGTCGAAACACGTCATACACACCGTAGGGCCCGTCTGGCACGGCGGCAAAAAGGACGAACCGGCGATACTTCGAAACGCCTATACCAACAGCCTGAAACAGGCGTCTCGTCACGGGTTGAAAACCGTCGCGTTCCCCTCGATCAGCACCGGAGTCTACGGGTATCCGGTATCCCGTGCGGCGTCGGTTGCGGTATCAGCGGTCGTCGATTTTGTGAAAGCCCATCCGGACGCGTTCGTCGAGATCACGTTCTGTGGCTTTGACGATACAACGGAACGTGAATATGCATCGGCGCTGCAAAGTTCCGTATGAGCGGCTTCCATGCTCTACACCCTTCAGCGGAAGAACGATCCCCGGCAACCCCTATTCCTCGACGGCTTGCTTCTCTAACGGACATCTGACATCTTCGATGTCTGCGCTCGCAATGACTTTTAAAGAAGTAGAAGCCCCTACGTGTCATTGCGAACGAAGTGAAGCAATCTACGTATTTTTTAATTTTTAAAAAACCTCTTTCGTTCCTTACTCCGGTATTCATCTGACGTGGGCACCGCCCCCTAATAGGAACGTGTTATATATCACCCGGCGTTGACAATTGAATTGAGGATTAAGAACATCTGAAAATCAATCCCCTCACAAGTCCTAAGGAGTTGATTTTTAGAGAATTGCGAAAATATCAACGAGTATGTAACTGTCAACGATTGCTGATACTTGTCAGGAACGAATTGATAAACCGCCGACCGGCATCCCGGCTTGTAGGAATTGGGGTTTGGGTTTTCCTCATAATATGGTATTCCAGAACCAGCGAGGAGAATGCAGGCAGCATCTCTCAGATTACGATATCATCGACAACCGTACTGCCGGGAAGATACTCCTCTCTGACATTCTCCAGCGCCCGTATTGCGTTGAGCATCGCCTTGGGGTGGGTCTTCTCCACCTCGGCGAGCAGTCTCTTGAACATTTCCCGCTTCGTCTCGTCTTGTGACGGGCACCGGCATGATACAGCGGGAAAATGGTGCGTATAACAGAACTTACGTGTATCGGATTCCGGAAGGTTGTAGAGCGGCCTGATGATCGACAATCTGCCGCCGAAGAGGCGCTGCGTGGGGAGCATGGTGGAAACTTCCGAATGGTAGAAAAGATTAATCAGAAGCGTCTCGATCACGTCGTTTCTGTGGTGTCCGAGGGCGATCTTGTTATATCCGAGCCGGTTGGCCGTATCGAAGAGAACCCGCCTGCGGTTACGGGAGCACCAGAAAGAGCTCGGCCCCTTCTCGCCGTTATCCACCGTTTGCTTCACGATCCTGTATTCGTATCCCTGCGAAACGAAATAATCTTCCAGCACTGCCGGATCGGCGCGTCCCTCGCACTCGATGTCAAAGACCACATGGAGCGCTAAGAGCTCGTACTGGTTCGGGTAGAAGCCCTTCCTGTCCTGGAGTATCTTGAGCAGGGTAAAGCTGTCCTTTCCCCCGGAGACGCCGACAAGGATTCGGTCGCCCTTTTCGATCATCCCGTATTTCTTGATCGTCTTTCCGACTTTCTTGAGGAGATAGTACTGAAACGCATTCTCACTCTTCATCTTCTTGTTGACTATCGGCTTTTCGTTCATTACACCGCTTATTTCGACGGATCGCTCATCACACGGATAAAAGACGCCCGTCCATAACGGGGTTACCGCTTCCCTTTCGAACTCTCCCACATACTGTTCAGCTCATCGAGCGTATAGTCACCTATCTGTTTCGACCCGCGCCTCTTTACCTCTTGCTCGATATATTTGAACCTCTCGATCACTTTATCGATCGTCGCACGCAGGGAATCCTCCGCATCGATTCCGAGAAACCTGGATACATTGACGAGTGAGAAAAGAAGATCTCCGAACTCCTCCTTCGCCTCCTCTTCCCTGCCTCGATGGATTGCCTCCTCGAGCTCCTTTACCTCTTCCGAAACCTTGTGCACCGCTCCTTCCGCATTCTCCCAGTCGAACCCAACCCTCCGCGCTTTCTCCTGTACCCGCCTGGCCTTGAGAAGGGCGGGAAGGCTCTTCGGAACCCCGTCCATGATCGATTCCTTTCCCTCGTCCTTCTTTATCAGCTCCCAGTTTACCAGAACCTCTTCCGGAGTGTCCGCCCTGACGTCTCCGAACACGTGCGGATGACGCCGTTTCAGCTTTTCGACGATCGACGACGCGACGTCGTCTATCGTGAACCGGCCCTCCTCCGCCGCGATCTGCGCATGAAAGACAATCTGTAGCAGCAGATCGCCGAGCTCCTCCTTCAAGTGCGCGTCGTTTCCCTTGTCTATTGCATCGATCACCTCGTACGTTTCTTCGACGAGGTAGGGCTTCAGCGACTCGTGGTCCTGCTCCCGGTCCCACGGACACCCGTTTTTCGCCCTCAGCCTCTTCATAACCTCTACAAGTTCGTACATAGTGCGCAAACCGTGCTCTCCCGTTATCAGCGAAGCAATAAAAAGCGACGCCTTTTTATGTTCCTCTGTAATAGGTAATACGTCACCGGGAAAAAGTAAAAATATTTAACTCAGTCGGTTAAAAAGACTCTCTTATAATAATACGTGTACTCCATTGAAACTTTTTATATTTAAAAGGGATACCTTCTTATCTAAATGCTAGCGTAATTAAAAAATACACGCACCCCCCTCGTCCGGCTTTTTCAGAATTCTATTGTAATTACGGAAATATATTATATCATATCCTAGTCGGCCGGGGCGTTTCGAAGCGACGTATGGGTTTTCTCCTTATTTAGGGAAGCGGCGAGAAAAAGATTGGGAGGTAACGGAACCATGAAAAAAGTAATCCTCATTCTGGTTTTACTTATTATTGCCGCAGGAGTATGCTTTTACTTCGGCTGGGTAAACGTCCAGCCGCAGACTTTCTATCTCGCCCATTCCACATTGACCGGTACGATCGACTACCCGCTCGAATCCGGCCGCTTTTACTGGCTCTGGCAGAAGCTCGTTCCGAAGAGCTTTCATCTATATAGAATCGAGACCGAACCGTATACCGCACGGTTCGAATTCACGCTGCCGCTTCCCGGTAACGAAGTTCTTGCGGAATATGGAAGCTTCTCCCTCGACGGGGCCGTAGAGGTCGATTACAACGTCGATTTCGATACCGCGCGGAAGCTTTTGGAGAATGGAATTATTGAAGGGTTCGAAGCGTATATCGAGCACGGGCTCTCCTCCCGGACGCAGGAAACGCTGACCGCATATCTTCTCGATACGCTCTCGGATACCTCTCTGGTGACGGAAGGGTTCGGATACGGATCGGTCGAACTGTTGCGCGGCCTCCTGTTAGAGGAGATCGCGGAGTATGCGTCACGATACGACCTGCGAAACGTCCGCTCGCACGTCACCTTCGATTCCATCCCCCAGATAGAAACCTATAAAAAAGCCCTGGCGAGCTACTTCGAATTCATGGAGGCGCTCGCCGCCGAAAAATCTGAAGACAGCAGGCGGGAGATGGAGCGGAAGATTCGTTTGGCGCAGGAGGATCTTGAAATCGAAAGGCTCCGAAAATACGGAGAACTGATAACCGAATACCCGTCCCTTCTGAAGTATTTCTATATTCAGCAGTTAAACGACAAGGTACGTGTACTCGTGCTTCCCGAGGACGAATCCGGCGGGTTTCCTCGAATACTCGAATCCGAAATACCGCGGTTTGAAAAGGAGTTGCCCCCTTTAGAGACGGAAAACGAGCAGATACCGCCAGTCTTTGAATCCGATAACGAAGAACCCGCTTCAGGCGGGTTAATCGACGAAGGGGCGGGTATCCCGAAGGATGGTGAAGCGGCCGAGGAAGATGACATACCGTGGTACCGGTACCTGATGTTCTGGAAATTTTTCACGAAATAGGCTTCGGCATCTTATGACGCCACATCACAAAAATCTCTTTTCTCTCAATAAACTGAGTTATATCAAGGGCGGAAAACCGAATGTCGACTGCATACTCTGCGCTATCGTCGCGAAGCACAAGGACATCGTCAACCTGCTCGTAGCCGAGGGCATGGATACCGCCGTCTGTGTGAACAAGTATCCCTATAACTCCGGACATATATTGATCTTCCCGAAGCGGCATATCACCGACTACAGGGATTTATCGTCCGGCGAACGCAGGGAGATGGACGGGCTGCTTGCAAAGAGTCTCGATGTGCTCGAATCGCTCTACTCGCCCGCGGGCTACAATGCGGGGTTCAATATGGGTGATTCCGCTGGTGCAAGCATACAACACCTTCACGTGCACGTAATCCCGCGGTACAGAAATGAGCTGGGATTCATAGATATCGTGGGGGGTGCGAAGATCATCGTCGAAGACCCTTCCATTACGATGAAGAAACTCCGTGAAGCGTTCCGCGGTTTTTCCATGAAGTGAATTAGAGGAAATTTCCACGTACTGTCGGTGGATTAAACATACGCGATTGCTTTGTCGTCGGACATTCAGCAAGACATCACACTCGCCTTCGAGGGGTGTGATGTGCACCGGCAGGTATGATAAGGAAAAGGGATCCATCCGCGAGAGTGATAGAAGCCTTGTCCCGCTCGATAACGTTGGAGAGCCCCCTGCTCGACGGAATAATCTCCTCGTCCGTCAGCGAATAGCGGAATCCTTCCATTTTCCGGACACGGCAACCCCCGCAGAACGCGACGAGCGAGCACACGCTTCCCTTCTTCCCCGCTATCTCGAGGCTTTTTATAACGTTATGTATCTCCGCCTCCTCCTCTATGAGCACGACCGGTATTCCGGCATGTGCCGTTACGACAAGGTTTACGATTTCATGGTCCTTTCTGCCGCCGAGGGCGCCGAAAACGACGACCTCTTCCACGCGAAGACGAACCGCTTCGCCAAGGGCGAGCTCGTAATCCGAGTAGTCTTTTTCGGGCGGATAGCTTTTGACCTCTATCCCTTCGCCGATCTTTTCCGCGGAAAGTGAATCGAGGTCTCCCACCACGATATGCGGCTCGATCGAAAAAGAACGGGCGGTCTTATACCCTCCGTTTGCGCAGATAATCACATCTTCGGGAGCCCTTGTCCGTTCGTAGTACGTCTTGTACACCCGCGCCCCCGCGCCTTCCCGGTGAAGGAAGATGTACGCTTTCATGCAGCGGTCCCTCCTATTGATAAAGTACCAGGGCTGATGAAAAATGTCTAAAGGAAATTGATATTGATCCGACACAAACCTTAGAACAGGGATGTTCAAAACTAGCAAAACAACTACCATTCAAGGAGGAGAAAGATGGTTATCAACCATAATCTGTCTGCCATCTTTGCCAACCGGCAGCTCAAGTTCACCGGCTGGGACGTTACCAAGGATATGGAGAAACTGTCGTCGGGCATGAGGATCAACCGTGCCGGAGACGACGCGTCGGGTCTTGCCGTATCCGAGAAGATGCGCTCCCAGATCAGGGGCCTTCGCCGGGCCGAAAAGAACGTAGAGGACGGTATTTCATTCATCCAGACGGCCGAGGGATACCTCGAGGAGACGCAGTCAATTCTCCAGAGGCTTCGTGAGCTAGCGATACAGGCATCGAACGGCGTCTATTCGGACGAGGACCGGCTCATGATCCAGGTGGAGGTCTCACAGCTCGTCGACGAGGTCGACAGGATCGCGTCCCATGCCCAGTTCAACAGCATGAATATTCTTACCGGACGGTTCGCCGCCGCCACGGGTGAGAATACCATTTCCGCGAGTATGTGGCTCCACATGGGACCGAATATGGACCAGCGGAAGCGGGTCTACATCGGCACAATGTCCTCTCAGGGCCTCGGACTGAAGAACCCGACGGGCTTCGCCCACACCGCGACCTTCATCAGCATCAGCACTCCTGCGAAAGCGAACCGCGCGATCGGTGCCATCGACGAGGCGCTTAGAAAGGTCTCGAAACAGCGGGCGGACCTAGGTGCCTACCAGAACCGGATGGAGTATGCGGCCAAAGGACTCATGACCGGATACGAGAACATGCAGGCCGCCGAATCGAGGATCAGGGACACGGACATGGCGGAAGCGATGGTGAACTTCGTAAAGAACCAGATACTCGTTCAGTCGGGTACGGCAATGCTGGCACAGGCGAACACCACGCCTCAATCTGTTCTGCAGTTGCTCAGATAGTTGTATTACCCCCAAGAGAGGCAGCCCGGAAAAACATTCGGGCTGCCTTTTTTTCCCCTTCGAAAAGACGACAAAAACATTTCGATCCGGTTCTAAAAAAACCGTATAATATGCCGTTTTGTTTCCTGTTTGAAGCGTCAAAAGCCCCGTTTTGTCTTGTACTATTTGCCGTTTACGTCATCCCGTCCAAGGAAGCCAAAAACCCTATATTGTATTGACATGAAAAATCATTTTTCTTACCTTTCTATTTATGGAAATACCCCGCTATGTGATCGAGATTGCGGATTCTCTCAACAGGAACGGGTACGAGGCGTGGCTTGTCGGGGGCTCGATCCGGGACATCATCATCGGCAGGCCGGCGTATGACCACGATATCGCGACGAACGCGACGCCTGAAGAGGTAATGAACGTATTCAAGCGTGTCATTCCAACCGGAATAAAGCACGGCACCGTGACGGTCCTCAAGAGAGGATACGGGGTGGAGGTGACGACCTTTCGAAGTGACGGTAAGTATTCCGACAGTCGGAGACCGGACATGGTCACATACGCCAAGACCATATATGAGGACCTCTCGAGACGAGATTTCACCATTAACGGCATCGCGTACAATCCGGTGACAGGTGTAACAGTGGATCCGTATGAGGGAAAGAAGGACATCGAGAGGAAGCTGATCCGAACCATAGGAGACCCCTTGCAACGATTCTCCGAAGACGGCCTCCGCCCCTTTAGGGCCTGCAGGCTCGCATCGCAGCTCGAATTCTCTATCTTCGAAGAGACCTTTACGGCCATTTCGAAATGCCTCGATACGACATCTCAAATTTCGATCGAGCGGATCAGGGACGAGTTTATCAAAATACTCGGATCGAGGATCCCGTCCGTCGGAATAAACCTTATGCGTGAAAGCGGCCTGCTCGAACAGGTAATTCCAGAACTGCTCACCGGATACGGCGTCGAGCAGAACCGATTTCATCGATATGATATTTACCACCACAACCTATACTCCTGCGACGCCGCTCCCGCGGACGATTACCGCATCAGGCTCGCCGCGCTGTTTCACGATATCGGAAAATATCATGTAAAACATGACGTCGAAGAAGGCAAGTCGGTTTTTTACAATCATGAGATCATCGGGGCGGGTATCACGAAACGCATCATGCGCCGCATGAAGTTCAGCAACAACGATGTGAGGCTCGTTACGCACCTCATCAGGAACCACATGTTCCATTATACCCGTCAGTGGACGGACGGTGCGGTACGCCGCTTCATGAGAAAGGTGGGGCTCGAAAATCTCGAGGCGCTGTTCGAACTGAGACGGGCAGACAGAGTAGGCAACGGCCTAAAAAGAGGTGAATCCAACTCCGTACGAAACCTGAAAGACCGTATCGCCAGGGTTATTGAGGCGGAAAACGCGATAACGGTGAAAGACCTGGCGGTGAACGGTACCGATATCATGTCCGAGTTCGAGCTCGGTCCCGGACCCTTGATCGGCCGTATCCTTTCCCTCCTCCTCGAAGAGATAATCGACGACCCGGAGAAAAACAGCAAGGAAACCCTTATGCACATCGCGGAGGAAATCATCACATCTCAGACAGAGAAAGCGCACACCGTATAATGCGCCCGCAGCGGACCGATTGACCGTCAATAAAGATGGGTATTTTGTCAGGCGGGAAAAAAATGAGCGGCCGATGGGAATCGAACCCACGACTTCAGCTTGGAAGGCTGAGGTAATACCACTTTACGACGGCCGCTTGTTTATAATTTTGGTGCTGTAGGCACCAAAATTATAAATTTGAGCTCATGCGATACTAATTACCGGTATGTAGCTGCTTTTTCAATCACGCACCTCAACTACCGTTGCTGCTACCCCATGAACTTATGTTTGTTTACTATATGATGCTTCGGCATCATATAGTAAATTTTAGTTGTTGATATCACCTATAACCCTAATAATGCTTTTCTTGAACCTCGTTTCCCCACATACAATACTCTACTCCTACAACTAAGTTTAGACGAAGCCTTCGGCATCATATAGTAAATTTTAGTTGTTGATACCATCTATCACTCTAATAATGCTTTGCCGTTAACTCCACTTCACCACCGTCAACGACCTATCCCAACAACTAAGTTTAGATGATACCTTCGGCACCAATTAATCGTTCGCATCACGCAAAGATCGGTCTACTTACGATTTCGAAAGAAAACGGATAATTTTCAAAGAACCGAAGCTCATCACTCGATATTTTGGATCTAAGAACAATCAGTTAAACCGGCAACTACATCCTACATACTAATAATTTTTTTATCGTGATGCAAGTCAATTTCTTCTCAATATCCCCTGATATCGGAGAGCCTGAAGTCCTCTATCAGAGC
>JAFGTF010000115.1 GCA_016934265.1 Spirochaetota bacterium | reverse complement strand
TATGGGAAGCGGTATGTTCGGGCCTCCGGAGAAGAAATACGGGTGGAACTATATCGATATTCCGCCCATTCGCAGTATATGGGAACCAGTATGTGGGGCGGAACCCGGCGTAGAGCCTATTATGTTTCCTTGACCAGTTCTTATCAAGATTGCTTTGCTACAACCTTACCTCATTTAATAATGTGACTGAGTTAAGTATTTTTCAATAGTGCTCCTCGCGCTAGCTTGGGGGTAAAAATTTGGGTGGTGGGGAACTTTTCAAAGTGATCGATCGGGTAATACATACTGATCAGTCACCGTATGATAATGGATACAGAAGAAGCTGGATATTTACTTGGAATAAGGACTGACCTGCAGGCTTGCATAAAATCGTACCGAGGATTCTCTAATACCAACACTCGTATCAGTGAAACCACGACGCCTGCAATCCACAGCATCGCACAGAGTACTGCCCAGAGGGAAATCGATCCCATTGATTGCGTCGTGTCGGTAACCGAGGCCGATCCGGCTTCCGGCTGGATCTGGGCGCCGATTTCGTAGTAGCGGGGAAATACGGAATTCAATATACGAAGGGTATCGAGAGACGATCTCGGCCGTATTACAATACTGAAAAATTCCGGAGAAATCGTACTGAAACATACCGGCATGAGAACAATACCGGCTAGCATGGTAAGCCAGAATACGTGTTTGAGATTGGACGACACTTTCCTGAGAAACGGCTGAATCAGTACCGCACCGATCAACAGCGCGACACCTTTTATAAAGGTCGAAAACAGCATGGAGGATAGATACTGAGAGATGTGTATTATGAACATACTATTTAAAACCGCTCCCTTTTGTTTTTTTATATTATCGATAAGCCTGTTGAGATCTTCGTCCGACAGGCTGCTGCTGTTATATTCGATAAGGGCGGTCATGGCTTCCTCGACGGAGTTGTCGAAGTAGGTCTCCACGAGCTTTTGTATCGCGGTACGCATCGCCTTCTTATGCGGTATTTTAGGATAATATATTTACCTGATCCCATCATGACTGTGTTTGAGAAAGCCTTTTCGCTCCTGAATGTGTAAGAGTTTTCGGACCGTGGAGTAACTTGGCGGATTGGGTATTCGTCCCATCACCTCCTTTGCGGTGGCGCTCTTTTTCTGATAGATCACGTCCATGATCTGCCGTTCCCTCTTGGTCAGCTCAGTGTGCAGTTTCTTGCTCATCCGGGTCTCCTCAACACGCTCTCGTCTCGAATGTGTGAAAATTGTCACACATTCGAAAATTTTCCCATAAATTTTAAGGTATTTTCACAGTTCCGAGGCCGTATATATAACCGCTTCCCTACTAGAACACGATTATACATCTATCATTTTTATGCAGCCGCCGATTATGCTTTTAATTATGTATATCGAACCGGTAGCGAAATGTACAGTGATAGGAAAAAGGCTCTTCGAGCTCCGGATCGCAGAGGTCGCCGTTTGAGATTTCGAATCGCGCGGAGGTTGTATTCCACCGGCTATCCGCCTGCCGCCGTTACATGTTCAGGCGATTCGGGCTGCCGAAAATTCGCTGCGCGCGAATACGCGGATTATTTCCATCCTCTACGAAAGCGACGGGTGACGGCGCTGAAACCTAGGATGAGTTAATCTAAACTCATGCCATACCGGCCGCGACAAAAAAATCCGTCCGCCGCATCGAGCAGTTGCCTTCTCGTGCCGTTTCTCGACATCATGCCGCCTGCGTTCTACCTCGGCGGGTAGTAGAGGTAGGGGTCGCTCTCGGTCGTGTCCCCCTGCGCGATTGATTCCGGAAGTCGCGACCGGGGTGACCGCAACACGGAATAAGTACTCGTCGTCATCGGGCCACACAGGCTCGTAGGTGTCCGAAGTCTCGCCCTCGATCGGGGAGAACGAGCTGTCGTCGAACAGCTGTCGCTTCTGTACTACTGGAAGAGTGTTGCCCCCTCGGGGTCGTTTTCCTTGTCGAGGAAGTCGTAGTTCACAGCGAGCAGGTCCGGGCCGTCTCCTTCTATGTAGTAGACCTGCGTCTTCACGCCCCTATTACGAGAGTCGAAATTCCATTGGCCGGTTTCCTTGTACCATTCTCACAAGGTGACGGCATGATTCATTCGTCGTGTCCGTACACAACTGTAATCCGACTCTCCCGAGAAGGGCACATTCAATGTGAGCATTGTGAATATTATTGAAATAACGTTAAAATGCAGTATAATTAAAAACATGGACAACTTGTATATGAAAGATCCAGGGATAATAGAGTTATAGTATGCGTGATGTGTCGCCCGGGAGATATTCCACACAGGTTGCAGATATACTTATTCCTACAAGTCTCAATACGCGTTATTAAAACAAGGAGTATGTCATGAAACAAAAATGCCTTCTTTTTATCCTGTTGAGCGTACTGTTCATGCTATCATTATCCTGTACAACGGGGCCGGAAGAGGAAGAGGCGGCATCGCGTGTGATGTTTTTTTCAAGCAGCTGGGGTGAGGATTCCATCAGGATTACCGACGATATCATGAGCCTCGACAACGGGGCAACCGCAACGCCGAGGATCATATCCGGAGACTCGACAACGATAAATGGCCCGTCGATCGATTCTCTTGCCGTTGATAAAAGCCGTTCCATTCTGTATCTTGCAAATACAGATGACGGTAATATCCTCGTTTATGAAAATCTTACCACGGCAATTGGGGATATCACACCGGAGAGGACTATTACCGTTTCCGGAATATCCGTCAGTGAAGGGATCGACATCGATTCCGGGAGCTCTGACCGGCTTTATGTCGGAACCGGTTCTCAGCTCTTGATCTTAGACAATGCCAGTACATTGAACGGCACAGTTGACGCGGATGCGGTAATCGACTATAACGTTATGTCTATATTTCTGGACTATAAAAACGACAGGCTGTATGCAGGAGCGAACTACGATACGACGAATAGTATCTATGTATTCGATAATGCAAGCAGCCTTACCACAGGCGCGACCCCGGACCGTACCATTACAATCACGGATTCCGATCCTACTAAGGAGTTCAATCCTACAGGGGTCTTGGTGGATGCCGATAACGACCGGCTGTACACCTGCGACAATAGTGCGCCAAACGATCATTATCTTCTTATATTCGATAACGCATGCACGTTAAACGGATCCTATGACGAGCTTACGGATTCCGTCGCCCGGGGCGGTACCCAGACCATATCCCTGATGGTCGATCGACTGGACAACCTATATGCATGGCCCGATTCTCCGAATCACGTGAAGATCTATTATAATGCGAGCACACTCAAAGGCGATATCACCGGGCCGGACAAAACCATATATAACGTCGTCGACAGCGGGTATGGAATGGATTACCTCCCGTACTGACAACTGTATCGATCTGGAGACTACTCCCTCTTTGAAATCGTGGCGGATAGGTTTATGGCGATTACAAACGGTATATAAAAATGCCTTGAAGGGTTGGTCTTGCAGCATTACAGGACAACCGAGCGATTCAAAAAAGGCTGCTCTTTTAGAGCTACGTCACTGTTTGCTTGTATACTAAACCGACAAGATTTAAGCTTATTACAATTTTCTTGACAAAGGCTCAGACGGTATTATTTTACAGTGAAAGGGCAGTAACGAGTGTAACACGTTTGGATGGATTAGATTCTTTTTCCTCCATTTTCTTGAGAATCCTATCTCTTTTCACAATCCGAACAGACTAAACGTGCTGTTTTTTCTGTCAATTGCATGCGCCTTTCCCCATCCTGCCTTTATAAAAATGTAAGAATGGAGACCAGATGAACGCATTACTGCTTTACCCCGAATTTTCTCCCCTCGGCTTTTGGAACTTCAAAGAGACCTGCCGACTGGTGGGAGCGAAATACCCGGCGTCTCCGCTTGGTATGATAACTATGGCTGCACTGCTGCCCTCTAAATGGCACCTGCGACTCATCGATCTCAATACGGCGACCCTGAATGATTCCGATATTGACTGGGCTGATCTCGTCTTTATCGGTGGAATGCTTCCCCAGCAGAAAAAGTTTCTGCAACTTATCGACAGGGTTCACTCAAGAGGCAAGAAGGTCGTTGCGGGAGGGCCTGATCCGACTTCGCAGCCCGAAGTCTATCAAAGCGCCGACTACCTGGTTCTCGGAGAGGTGGAATGTTCAATGCAGGTTTTCCTAAAGGATCTGAAAAGCGGCGTTCAGTACGGAACGTATCGTCCGGACCGCCGGCCTGATATGATAAAGAGCCCTGTACCCCGATTCGATCTTCTCGATCTCAAGAGCTACCTCATGATTGGAGTCCAGTTCTCGCGCGGCTGTCCTTTCAACTGTGAGTTCTGTGATATCATCGAGCTGTACGGACGAAAACCAAGGACGAAGACTCCAAAGCAGATCGTAAGGGAGCTTGAGACACTTTATGCATTAGGATATAGGGGCCAAGTGGATTTCGTCGACGATAACTTCATCGGCCACAAAAAGAAGGCGATGGAGATCCTACGGGCGGTAAAGGCCTGGTCCAAGGACAACGGCCATCCGTTCTTCTTTTCAACAGAGGCTTCCATCAACCTCGCCGACGATGAAGATCTTATGGGCCTCATGCGGGACCTCGATTTCCGTTATGTTTTTATAGGGATCGAATCTTCGGACGAGGAGGTGCTCTCCTCTGTCCATAAGAAGCAGAACCTCAATAGGGATATCAAAAGCGACCTTCACAAGATCTACAGTTACGGGATCGTCGTGAACGGCGGTTTTATCCTCGGATTCGACCAGGAGACGAGCACAAGCGCGAGAAAGATGGTCGATATAATCAAGGATGGCAGCATTGTCATGTCAATGATCGGCTTGCTCTATGCCCTTCCCAACACCCAGTTAACAAGAAGGCTTCTGAGGGAAAAAAGACTCCTTACAAACACGGCACGGCAGCGAGAAAGCCAAGAGTCAACGGAAATCGACCAAACGACAACCGGTATCAATTTCATCTCCAAGCGACCGAAAGAAGAGATCATCCGAGATTATCTTCATATCCTTCATGAGACCTATTCTACGCAAAACTACTTCGATCGATGCCTGAGCCTGGGCAAGGTGATCAAGCCCAACTACCAATACAAGCCCAATCTGAAGTGTAAGATCCGGTACGCGGTGGGTTTTCTCAAGACCGTGGTCAAGTTGGGACTCCGTCCCTCCACTTCGTACTACTACTGGAGAAACATCCTCGTAATCCTTCTGACCAACATGTCAGCAATCGAAACCGTCGTAAACCTGATGGCGATGTACCTGCACTTCCGACCGCAGATAAGCTTTATTTCCGGCCTGATGAAAGAAAACCTCGAGGACCTGAAAGTGACCGCCGCCATGCCGTTGAAAGTGAGAGCCTTCGCAGCCTGCGAACCCGGGAAGTCGGCCTTCTAATCGTCACCCATTTGCCGTGTTCGATACATACCCATGATGGACGTTTACTGTAGCAACCCGAAGCTGGCGCTGGCGGTTTTCGACCCCTCGACATCGTGTGGAATGCGGTCTTATTCCGATGAGGGTACTATCCCGCCCGACTTTTTCTTCGTATTAATATCATCCTTATACTCTTGAAAAAGAGCCTTGCAGGACCTTCGGAAAATTTTTTAACAGCGCATGACACGACGGCGACTATCTATTTATACACGTCCCCCCTATTGGGCCGCCAGGCGCCTTCCTACTGCTTCACCGCACCGAGCGCCAAGCCTCTTATGATGTACTTGTTTGCAAACACTGTCACGATTAGGGGAGGAACCATGATGACCAGCGAATTCGCGGCGATATCCCAGTACAGGGGCCCACGGAGCGTCGTAAGCCCCGCCATGCCGACGGGGAGCGTCTTCGCTGTCTTGAAGGTGAGGGTGAGCGCTATGAGGAACTCGTTCCAGCAAAATATGAAGGAAAAGAGAAAGGCAACCGCGATACCCGGAACCGCCATGGGAATGACGATACGGTAGAGCGCCTTCCATCTCGTGCAGCCGTCGACGAGTGCGGCCTCCTCGAGCTCCTTCGGCACGTCGGTGAAGAACTCCTTCACGATCCAGGTAACGATAGGCATGTTCATGATGGCGTAGACGATAATGAGGCTCGGCAGGCGATCGATGAGCCGGACCCATGTAAAAAGGAGAAAGAACGGCATGGCGAGCGCAACGGGCGGAAACATACGCTGCGACAGGATGAAGAACGAAATGTCGTCGTTCTTCCAACGTTTGTACTCGTATCGCGTCAGTCCGTACCCGGCCATGATTCCAAACGCCACCGTAAGAACCGAGCTCCCGAGCGCCACGACGATGCTGTTCCGCAGATATCTCAGCTTCTCGCCCAGAACGGGCATCTGAATGAACTCCGCCTCCCCCCCGACCGCTTTTCCCACGAGGTGCATCCATGCCTTTTTCGTCGGCTTGAAATCCACGAACGGCAGATAGGTCGGTTTCTTGCCGTATACGGCGGGCGCGTCCTTGAAGGACATGGTAATCGCCCAGTAGATGGGGAAGATTGCGAAGATAAACCAGAGTATGAGAACGATGTAAATGCCGATCTTCCTCGGCATTGTCTGTACTTTGAAATAGGGGCTTGCCATTATCGTAACGCTCCGATTCTTTTGAGTGATCTGATAAAGAACATGAACATGGCTATGATGACGATGAGCTGCACCCACGACATCGCAGTACCGTATCCCAGGTCGAAGGCCCGGAATCCCCGCAGGTATATGTAGAAGTTGAGAAGCTCGGTGGCGGTACCCGGACCGCCGCCGGTGAGTATGTATATCGTATCGAAAACCTTGAACGCATCGATCGTTCTGAGCAGAACGATAGTCACTATTACCGGCAACGCGAGGGGAAGCGTTATCTTCTGAAATATCTTGACCGGTGACGCGCCATCCACGACCGCGGCTTCAAACAGCTCTTCCGGAAGCGCCTCGAACGCAGCCAGTATGGTGAGTATCATGAAGGGCGTCCACTGCCATACATCGACGATAACAAGCGATATAATCGCCGATATCTCGCCCGAAAGCCACTCCACGGGTTGTATTCCGAAAAATGAAAGGAAATGGTTCGCAGGTCCCCGGTTATAGTCGAATATCATCTTCCATATATAGGAGACGGCCACCGGCGAGAGGAGCATGGGGAGCATGTAGGATACCCTGAAGAAGTTCTTCCCCCCAATCTCCTTCTGAAGGACCGTGGCGATAAGCGTTCCCAGGCAAAGCTCCAGGGTGAGGAGAATCGCCACATACACGAAGGAGAGCCAGAGCGCGTGCCAGAACCTCGCGTCCTGACCTATCGCCTTGAAATTGGCGAAGCCGACAAACTGAATTCCGCCCGTTCCCGGCTGCCATATGGACAGCATCATGTAAAGCGAGAAAAGGAGCGGGAAAATCGCCACAACGAGTATGAAAACCACGACCGGAACGATGAGCGCGTATTTCATCCTTTTTTCGGCCAGTCCAATCATAGAGAAAACCCCGCAGTGTAGTATACCGTCGAAACCGTCATGAGAAAACGGATATATCCCGCCCGCTGAAGGATTGTGCTGTTGACCGATGGCACAACAATCTCCGTCGTCCTTCAAAATTCATTATAACACATCTCTATGCGGCGGGAACCGAAATCATCTCACCTTATAAACTTTGAGATATGATAATAAAAACGCCTTTCCCGGGAGACGGTCGCCCGCCCCCCGGACTGAAAGGCGAATTCACATTCCGTAAAAAATCAGCGGTAGTTCAAATGCCACTGGTAGAACTCGACCTGCTTGTCTCTCCCCAGCCTGTCGGTGAGCGCGTCCCACTCCTTGGCGACCTTGTCCAAGGCTCCCTTTGCCGTATTCTCGCCTGAAAGAACGGTGGTGAGATACGGCTCATAGATGCCCTCGAAATAGTCGCTCGCACCCGGCACACGCAGATCGATAACGGAGTTCGGGTGATCGGTCACATCGAGCGTGTTCTGGATATATGCCTTGGCGTCGGCTTCGTCCCATCTGTTCGCTTTCCAGGAATCGAGGTTCTTGGAGTGCGATATCCTCCACGGCTGGAAACCGCTGTCCGGTGTCGCAACGTCTATCGAGCTGATCCTCTCACTCATCATGAAGCTGATGAAATCCCAGCACTCGTCGGGGTGCTTCGTGGCGGACGTGATATACCAGGACCAGCCGTTGAAGCAATGCACGGGCGCGTAGTTGATCTTGTCGGTTTTCACCCACTTGTTCTGCTTCCAGTCCCAGTACTCCTTGGACCCGGGCGGCAATGCGTATCCGGTCTTGCCCTGCACCACCGAAACGTCGGAGTAGGTATGAGGACCGATATCGCCCCAGTCGATCGCCATGGCTGCATGTCCGAGTACGAATTCGTTTATCACGTCGGCGCGGACCCAGTCGAGACCGGGGGCACTGCCGTTCTTGAGGATCTTGTGGTAGAGCTCCATTCCCTTCACCCAGCCCGGATTGTTCACAAGGGGCTTCATGTTTTCCGGGTTGAAAAAGAAAATGCCCGGGGTGCTGATCTTGTCGGACGGGATAACTGCGTAGGGTGCGGTCCAGGAGAAGGAATACCAGTACGCCTGGGCCCCGCGCTTTGTGTTCGTAATAAATCCGTACTCCACCTCGCCGTCATTGTCCCAGTCCCAGTTGTTGAAAAATGTTGCGACGTCGACCAGCTCCTCGAGGGTCTTCGGCGGAACATTGTAGGAATAGCCGAACTTCTTCTTGAACTTCGCCTGGTAATCGGGATTCCCGAGAATGTCCTTTCTATAGAAGAGATACTGGTTGTCGTTGTCGCAGATAAGTCCGTAGGTCTTTCCCCCGAATGTGTTCTTCTTCACGATGCCCTCGGGCACGTCCGATGGATACCAGCCCTCCCCCGCCAGGTAGTCGTCAAGCGGTATAACATAGCCGAGCCCTACGAAATCGGCCATCCAGATATTCGCTGCCAACAGCATATCAAATGCGTCGCTTTTCGTCATAGCAGCCTGCTTCGCCTTCGGAAAGATATCACCGAATGAAACCTCGATCGCCTCCACCGTATTCCCCGTCATAGTCTTGAACTCGGGGGCGTGCGCCTTGATCGGCCCGCTGATAAAAGGCCCGGTCATGGTCAATACGGAGAGAGTGAGCGCCTCCGGCTGTTTTTCGGCTGTCTTCGGAGCTTCCGCCGCCTTTTCCTTCTTCTCACCGCTCGCAACTAAGAATATAAGCGAAAGAACGACGACAAGTGCAACGAGAATAATTGGTATCTTCCTTTTCATCAGTTTCCTCCTTTTTATTTTGTAATCCATTACAACATAAATGAAAAATAATGTCAATAAAATAATATTCATCTGGTAATGATAATTTCATCGCCTGCGGGGATAATACAACACCACCCGGAAGTAAGAATAAAAAGAGTGTGCCTCCCCGTGTATATACTGTTACAGATTTTTATTGCGGATAAAAAGTATAATATTTCTTTGATCCTCTAATCCGGAAAGCGAATGACCGGGTGTGGCATGTTTCATGTGTGTGGGAAGGAACGATCCCTGCTACCCTGGCGGAGATGATGACAAGAAGATACATTTCTCGGATAGAGAGGCGTAAGAAGCAATGGCAGGCGATACATTATAGACGGGAACAGATATTTTAATCGTTTATTATACAGCATCTACTTTCTCGCGAATACGGTATTCTCTACTTTTTTTACCTTGTACCCGAGTTCCTGCAACTGCGGAATAATAGACTTGTACGTAGGCTCGCCATGTACCCTGTGGTATGCGGCAACAGACAGTTTGACATCGTGCGAGGCAAGAGTCTCTTTCGCGCCGATAAGCGCTTCTAGTTCAGCTCCCTCGATATCCATTTTTATAAAATCGACTCTCTTGAGGCCTAATTCTCTCGATACATTATCTATTGTATCCAGCTCGATATCCGTGATACCCGTGTGTATGCTTCCCTTTGGAAAGTCCTCATCGGAATATACACTATGAAACCCCGTGTTATCGTATAAGTATAGGCTGCTTTTCATTCCTTCGCTCCATACGCCTTTCGAAACGATCTCCACATTCTTCAAATGGTTCGCCTCGATATTTCTCTTCAAAAATTCCAGATGAGTCTTTTCCGGTTCTATCGCAATTACCCTGCCTTCGGGCCCGACCTCTTTAGCCGCCTTGACGGTGAATAATCCGATGTTCGCGCCCGCATCGATTACAGTATCGCCCCGTTCAAGTCCATAATATATTTCATAATCGTTCGCAACGAATATCTCCTTCAGTATCTGGTAGAAACTTCCGTAATCACGACCGCCTATCAATTTTTCCCTCACCCTGTTTCTATACAGGTACCCGTTTTCGAACTCGAATGCAAAGGGACCGTATTTCCCATAGAATTCAAGGCCGCTTTTTAGCCTGATAAATATGCTTTTGTCATCCAATATCTCGGAGTATTCGATCATCTTGTTCAATCTGCGTAGCATATCGATATATCTTTGCATAAATTTCTTCACTACGACGGCAACATGCTTCATGCATTCCATATCCGTTCAGCACCTCGCGCTCGGATTTTTAGAAGAAAAAGACGGGAAATTAAACAATTCGAAATCCGACGAATAGAACGTATAACCCGCCGTCATTTTCCCGTATAACGCTTCACAACCCATATCATTTCAATAATATCATTATTCTCTCAAAAAGGCTATCCGGGAAAGAAGATCCAATTACGGGCATCGCCGGTTTCACGCTGAAACGGATGAGGTATGAAGCCGCCTCTTTTGCAGGCCGTGGCAAAGCCGCACAATGGATCTATTCCATGAGCGTCCAACAGTGATCGCAGTACCCGTCGCCGCGGGAGATCTCGTGCTCGCGGGTGAGGTTTAGCTTCGGATGTACTTTCCGAAACGCCCCGAAATCGGCGTCACAGAACTTTGTGCATACCTCGGGAATACCGAAATCCTCGTAAACCTCATAGTAGGGGCAGCGATGGAACTTCACCTTGATATGATTGTCGGATTCTTCCACAACGAGAAAACTCTTGTCGCGTTCCGCTTCCGCTTTGAGGTTTTCTTTGAATTTCGGAAACCGCTGCTCCTGCGGCATGCCAAGATACGGTTGGGACATATGATCGTCGGAGTAGTGCTGATACGCCCGGCCGATAATCTCGAGCGCTTTGTCCTTTCCAAGCGCCTCATACATCTCTTTTGCGAAGTAAGCGGCAAGCTTTATCTCATTCTTCACCCTTTCATACAGCGCATCCTTCATGGCCCCTCTCCTTCTTTTTATTCTCCCCGCTTGAATATATAAGAGACAGTATACTTCAATGAAAAAACAGCGCAACCCCTTCTTTGTACTGTTTCGAGGGGACGGGTCGCGCCGCATTGAGACCTGTATGAAAACATTTCTATTAAAACGGGCACATTGCGTTACGCCTGACATAGCCGATTTATGAAATTACAAAAATACATTGCAGGAAACAACCGATTGAAAAGGCATACAGACAAAACCCATTCCCGATGGTTTTCGTTACGATAGGAAACATGCGGACAACAAAGAGCTCTCAGAATTACCTTTCTTTTTCTCCATCGCGTTTTGAGAACCGTAAAAGGGCATCACTACATGACGCGGATTCCCTTTTTCCTGAAGATGGAGAGAAAAATGATGTGCACGCAGACCACAATCGCCACGACGATCGTGGACATCGCGCAGGCGCTCTCCATGAACCCATCGTCGATGAGGTGTATTATCGAGATTGAAGCGAGCTGGATCTTGGGTGACACGAGAAATATAACCGCACTGATCGTTACCATGCTTCTTTCGAAGAAGAAGAGGATGTTGTTCCAGAAGCTGATCCTGCTCAATGGAAATATGACCCTGAAAAAAGACTTCGGCAGGTCCGCACCGAGCGATGTCGAAGCCTCGTCTATGGATTTGTCGATGTTCTTCATGTTCGTCATCGTCGAGAGCATGCCGAGCGTGAAATTCGCTACGATGATATTTAGAATTATGATCGAGGCTTTATAGTAGAGCCAGTTGACGCGGACGAATGCGAGGATGTAGCCGAGCCCGAGAACGAGTCCCGGGATGGCCGCCGGCAGAACGGTAATGAGGTAGAGAACCTGACTGCCCGCTGGTTTTCGTTTTTCCACGACATATCCGGCGATCAGGGTGAGCCAGGCCCCGAAGAAGGCGACGATCACCGAAATCCAGAAGCTTGTCCATACAACGGAGATGGATCGTCCACGATGGGAGAAATTGTAATGCCGTATGCTGAACGAAGTGAGCCATTTCAGTATCTGCTTGGATTCACCGGCACGCCCTCCCCATACATCGACGATGGACGTCCAGAATATGGCCCAGAAGATGATTATGATGGAGCCGATGATTGTAATCGTTATGGCCGAGAAGACTACGCGCTGGGTTCTGGTCGAAGGCCTGAGGAACGGACGGGCAGCGCCGCTTATGAGAGAATAGTTTCTCTTGGTAAAGTAGTTGTTGAGCACGAATGCCAGGACAGCCGGAACGAGGAGTATGACACTGATGGTGGCCCCCAGGTCGAACCGCTGCATCCCTTCGACCTGCGTGTATATCTCAGTGGCTAGCACGTTGTAGTCACCACCGATCACAATGGGGTTGCCGAAATCCGTTATGGTAAGGTTGAAGCAGAGGGCCGCCGCAGAGAATATACCGAACCTCGCGGACGGTATCGTCACCTTTGTAAACACCTTCACCGGCCCAGCGCCGAGCGACTCCGCCGCTTCGTTCAGCCGCGAATCGACGGCCGATAGTGTGGTGATCAGGATGAGAAGCGCGTATGGAAAACAGTAGAAGATCTCCGAGATAATGATACCGGTGGGCCCGTATATATCCCATTTTACTCCGAGCCAATTGGTAACGAGCCCATTTCTTCCGAAAAGCGCTATCAACGCGAGAGCCTGCACCACGGACGGGGCCATGAGCGGCAGGGAGGAAACGGCTTTGTAAAAGGATTTTCCCCTGATGGTGGTCCTCGTCATTGCATAGGCGACAAAGAAGGCCATGACCGTGGTGATGACGGTCGTTACTCCGGCTACATAGAAGCTATTGTAGAGGGATCGTCTGATTCGGGCCTTACCGAAGTACTCTATGTAGTTCTGGAAGTTAATCCTGCCTTCGGTTACGAAGCTCGTTTTTAGTATATGCGCGAGGGGCAGGAGGAGGAAGGCAATAAAATAGAGAGAAATGACTCCTACTATGATGTAAGCGGTGGCCTGATCGGGGAGCAGGGTCTTCACCGGTTTGACTGTTAGGGTCTCGTTTTCTCTCATGAATTTACTCCTTCCCGGCAGGGAAAACGAGAAAGTCTTCGGGCGGGAAGTAGAGCTGTATTCGGTCTCCCATACGCAGCATGTGCTGCTCGAAGTCGGACTCCGTAATATCCACGATAATGCGTTTTTTCTCCATGATGACGAGCAGCCGAACGATTACCCCCAGGAATGTGACGACTTCAATGGTGCCGTCCTTTAGATTCCTCTTTTCCTTTGGAGGTGGCTCGCTCTCACGGCCGCCATACAGAATGATCTTCTCAGGCCTGATGGATGCGACAATCTTGCCCCCGGAAATCCCCGAAGAGTCCTTGGAACCCTTGTACAAAACGAACTGCAGATTTGTTTCACGGTCGGTTAAAATGTTTTTCTGCAGCACGCCTTCGAAGAAGTTCGAAGTCCCCACAAAGTCCGCGACAAATTTCGTGCCCGGGTTCTTGTATATCTTAATGGGCCGGTCGACCTGTTCAATAAATCCACGGTTCATAACTATGACCCGGTCGGAGATGGAAAGTGCTTCCTCCTGGTCGTGCGTTACATATATCATTGTAATGCCGAGCTCGACCTGTACCTTCTTGATCTCTGCACGGAGGTTCACCCGTATCTTTGCGTCCAGCGCGGAAAGGGGCTCGTCTAAGAGGAGTATTTGGGGATAGGTTGCTAGCGATCGTACGAGCGCCACTCTCTGCTGCTGCCCTCCGGAGAGCTCGGGCGGATACTTATGCTTCTGGTCTCTGAGTCCCACAAGTGAAAGGAGCTCATCCACACGCTTTTGTATCTGCTGTTTCGGGACTTTTCGCATCTGCAGGCCGAACCCCACGTTCTCTTGAACGGTCATGTGAGGGAAAAGGGCGTAGGATTGAAACACGATGCCGAAGTTTCTTTTCTGCGGGATAATGTCGTTAATGATCTCGCCGTCGTAGTATATGGTTCCGCTCGTGGGTGTTTCGAAGCCGGCTATCATACGCAGTGTTGTCGTTTTTCCGCATCCCGAGGGACCGAGAAAACAGACGAATTCTCCCTCTTTGACATCCAGGCTCATGTCCCTGACTGCTGTAATTTTTTCGAACTTCTTCGTCAATTTTTTGAGAACCAGGTCTTTGGCCATACGGATACTCCGTCGCTTGAAATAAAAAAGAGGGGATGCGGGGATATTTCATACCCCGCATCCCGTACGGTTTTTACCTGAGAAATTTATCCTGCCATGTGATGAGTATATCGCCTCTGTTTGCCGCCTGCCATTGAAAATCCATAGGGATGAGCTTGATGTTCTCGACCCTCGGCAGGTCCGGGCGTGCCGGCGGTATACCTGGCTTGGTCACGCCCACCTTCCACTTGGCGTACAGATTCATCGCATCGTCCGAGATAGCCCAATCGAGGAATTTTTTCGCGTTGTTCGGATGCTTCGCCCCCTTCATGAGCGCATTCGCCTCGAGCTCGTAGGCGCTCCCCTCTGCGGGGAGAACCATCTCCACGGGCTTGCCCTCCTTCTTGAGATTGGCTATAACGAAAGCGAAGGACGCGCCGATAACGTACTCCCCGGCCGCCGCGTACTTCGCCGGACGGGACCCGCTTTTTATGTACTGGCCCATGTTCTTATCAAGCTCCTCTAAGAAGACCCACCCCTCGTTGTCCGCGACAGGCTTACTCTTGTAATCTTTGTCCCAGGTTTCCAGGACGCCGGCCACTTGAAGGAATCCCGTCCCTGAGCTCGCAGGGTTGGGCATGATCAGATGGCCCTTGTATACCGGGTTGGTGAGATCCTTCCAGGACGCGGGCATGGGCAGGTTGTACTCTTTTAATTTTTCCATGTTCACACAGAACGCGGCCAGGTACAGATCGATGGCGTACCAGTAATTGTTCGGGTCCTTAAACTGCGCCGGTATCTTATCCCCGTCTTTCGGAACATAGGCTTCGAAAAAGCCCCTGTCCGTGAAATCCATGAGATAGGTGACCGCCCATCCGTATACCACGTCCGCCTGCGGGTTCTGCCTCTCGGCCAGGAGCTTGGCACCGACAACGCCGGTCGAGAAGCGCGTCCAGCTTATATCAAGCCCGGTGGCCGCCTCCGCCGCCTTGATGTACTCCTCGGTTTCATCGGTTTCGAGGGAGGTGTAAAGGATCAGCTCGTTACCCTCATCTACCGCGGGTTTGGATTTCTGTCCTTCCGCGAACAGCATAACGGGGAAAATAAACAGAAAAATCACTGCAAAGACACACGCTTTTTTCATTGGGTTACTCCTCCTTGTTTAATCAGATAGAATATTATCTCATATAAATAGTAATATTACTACCACCTCCTTTCCGATTTGTTATTATACTACAGTTGAAGATATGTTAATATTATTTTAATAATAAAATGGTTGCAACAAAAATCTTTATGAATTGAATCGGGCGCCGGTTTTCCGCTGCATAATGGATAATCAAATCCGATTTTCCACAGAGGAGGAAAAGAATGGCATTCATCATCCATAAGAAAGAGAAGCATATCGTAGAAATGATAAAGAATCACGCGCATACCGTGGTCGAGACCGTATACCTCGTATGCCGTGCCCTTGAACTTCTCATGGCCGGGAAACAGGCGGAATATACGGAGATTACAAAGAATGTGCACATAAAGGAGCATGAGGCCGACATCATCCAGCGGGATATCGACACCGAGATGTTCGGCGGTGCCTTCATGCCCTCAATCAGGGAAAACCTCTTCATTACCGTGGACACGGTGGACAAGGTCGCCAACCGCGCTGAAAAGCTCGGCGATTTCCTGACACTTATACAGCCGGACGTACCCAAAGAGATTCGGGAAAATATCAGGAAGATATGCGAGGTCACCTGCCGGTGCGCGGACAGCATGGAAGACGCCGTCATTAGCCTCTTCGAAGATATACAGAATGTACACGAGGATACCGTGCAGATCGAGCAGTACGAGGCAAACGTGGACAAGCTCGCGTGGCGAGCACTCGATACGGTATTTAAAAAGCTTGAGATCGAGAAGTTCTCCCACCGGATGATGCTTCGGGAGATGATCATACACCTGAGCTCCATCAGCAATAAGATGGAGGACGCCGCCGACCGCATCGACATCATCGGGTTGCGTCTGAAAACATAAACATATACCTTATACTATACCAGGGACTCTATGTTTCGACTTCTTTCCGGTGTATACCTGGGCTGGGGGCTCGGGGCCAATGACGCGGCCAACGTTTTCGGCACGGCTGTCGCCACCAGGGTCGTGCCATACAGGAGAGCGGTACTCCTGACGAGTCTTTTCGTCCTCATCGGCGCGCTGGTACAGGGATCACGCGGTATGCACACCATCGGGGCGCTCGCCGATATGGACATTAATACCGCGTTCATCTCCGCACTCGCGGCGGCGCTCACTATCAATGCACTTACGTTCCTTTCCATACCCGTATCGACGTCCCAGGCCCTCGTAGGCGCCATTCTCGCCGTGGGCCTCACCGGTTCCGGAGTACAGTCGGGTATTCTTATCAAGGTACTCGTTTCCTGGATCGCGAGCCCGCTCGCCGCTGCTTTGGTCTCCTACTTTCTCTACCGGACCCTGGGCTCTTTTATCGAAGTTAGGGTCAGCAGCATAAGCTTATGGTCGACCGTCATGAAAAGCGGGTATTACCTCGCTGGCATTTACGGCGCCTACGCACTCGGTGCGAACAACGTGGCGAATACCACCGCCGTTTTCATGGATGCGGGCATGGTAAGCCCGCTGCAGGGCGCGCTTATCGGCGGGATCGCCATCGGCATCGGTGCGCTTACCTACAGCAGGCGGGTGATGCGCACCGTTGGAAGGGACATAACCCGCATGAGCGAGTTCGCAGGCCTCGTCGCCATTCTCGGTCAGGATATTACGGTGCATTTCTTCTCCTGGGTGGGAGTACCCGTATCAACGTCCCAGGCCATCGTGGGAGCGGTGATGGGTGTGGGGCTCGTCAAGTCGGGCAGGTCGATCAATTACAAGGTCGTCATAAAGATACTTTTGGGATGGCTCTGTACACCGACGGCGGCTTTTATACTGGCCTTCTTCATGCTCAAGCTCTACAGGACAATTTTTTAAACCGACTCACCTCAGCCGACTATCTATACCAGAGAAAGAGAGTTATACCATGGTATCGGTGATCCGGCGGGAGAAAGATGAGTCACCCGTGGTACGTGCGTGTGGGATGCGAACGGAAACGAGGCCGCTTCTACCCCTCCTTGGGACGAACCGGCGTAGACGGCAAGCCTGTGTGTATACGGATTCACCTATGACTTCCTTCTGTGTCCATGAGTTTTCGAGTTCGTATACCGGATTGCACGTTTTCCCAAGATCTCACACCGCGACTTTTTGTGTATCTCCGCCGACATCGATCTCTTACTGCGTTCGACATTCTCAGCAGACGGCGATCGATACCAAGTGTACACTGAAGAGATCATTCTTCCACGACAAACCTCATTGAAGACGATACCCCAGAAAAATAGATGAATCGCTTACGACAAATATGATTAAAATACCTGAAAAAGATACGTATCGAATCGTATTCCAACAGCCAACCTGAAAAGGGCTAAAAAAAGTCACCACCGATTGTTTAGATACTAATAGGTGCTGACACATACATACATATCGGAAATGGGTTTGAACACCCTTATAATAGCACACCCATAGAGGGTTATGAATTTATCTACCCCTCAATACTCCGGATGTATTCTAATAGTACAGGAAAATCCTTGACATACGACTATTATGTATTTATAATAAAAGCGTTTTAGTAAAACGCTTTATTTGCACAGGGATCCGGCAACAAATTCCTATCGGTATACTACTTAAGAGGAGAAAAAAATGTTCGGTATTGATACAAAACTCGAAACACTCCAAAAGGACGGTACCCCTATCAAGACAGGTCTCGTAGGCGCGGGGGCAATGGGAGCGGGAATGATCGTACAAATGGAGCGTGCACCGGGAATGCAGGTAGCCGTTGTATGCGATATGTACATCGACCGGGCGAGAGAAGCCCTTCTCAAGGGCGGTGTTCAAGAAAAAAAAATTGAAGTATGCGATACGGTTGAAAAAGCACGCGCCGCAATCGATGCGGGTAGAAGGGTATGTACAAAGAATGCGTCCATCATTTGGAAGCTCGATGATATCAACACTCTCATAGAAGCAACGGGAAATCCTGAGACATATGCAGAAATATCCCTTTCAGCAATAATGAACAAGAAACATGTCGTGACGCTGAACGTCGAAGGCGATGTATGTGTAGGACATATCATGAAGCGGTTTGCTGACAATGCGGGGGTCGTCTATACGGGGATATACGGGGATGAACCGGGATGCGTCATGTCTCTCTATACGGAAGCGAAGGCCCTCGGGATGGAGGTCGTTGGTGCAGGAAGGAACGACATGGGAGGCAGCAAGCTGGAATGGAATAAAAAAACGATTCTCGAAGCATTGAAAGACGCCCCGCAGAAAAAACTAATTAAAAACCCTGCAATGTTCGCTTCCTTTTGCGACGGCTCCAAAACGAACGAAGAATGTACTCTTATCGCAAATGCAATCGGCCTTCGTCCGGATGTGCGCGGCATGCACGGCCCGACTGTCGCCTTTTCCGATTTCTCACACGAAGTCCCGAAGCTGTTGGACCTTAAAAAAGAGGGCGGTATACTCGACAACCTCGGGGTGGTTGAGCGCATCGGTGTCCCGGGTGACCCGGTTATCGCGCAGCTCTGGGTGTTCGTGATAATACGGGCAAATACTGACTATGAAAATATCAACATGGGAAAGGCGACAGGGTGTATCGGGCTTAACAACAGGATTCTGTACATGCCCTACCATTATCTCAGTGTTCAGGCACCGATCACTGTCGCATACGCCGCGCTTGAAAATACCGGTGTAATCGCACCACGGCAAGATGGAAGGGCCGCGGATACCATCACGATGGCGAAAAAAGACCTGGAAGCAGGCGAGACGATTGACGAGATCGGCGGATTTGCGACAACGGGAAGGATAGAATGCGCGAGCGTGGTCCGAAAGGAAAACCTGCTGCCGCTTGCATTGGCTGAAGGAGCGGCTATGAAACGCGCCGTGCCGCAAGGCGATTATCTCACGTGGGATGATGTCGAGCCGAAAGATCCCGACGGTCTCATCATCCAGCTCCGTCGTTTGCAGCAGAGGTTTTTCAGTGATTTATATTAAGGAGCATACAAATGGTGCGAAAAAAGAGGATATCGATTATCGAGACCACCCTCGTTCCCCTGCCCGCTCTTCTAAAGACCTTCCAGGAGTTGCTACCCGAAGTACGAATAAGCTGCTTCGTCGACGACAGTATGATACAAGAGATTAATGAAGTAGGGACGGTCACGCCGAACGTGATTAGACGCTACTGCACCTATGCGGTCGAAGCGGAGCGTATAGGAAGCGATTTGATCTTCAACCAGTGCTCGACCGTCAGCGAAGTGGTTGATATCGCACAGCGTCTCGTGTCTATACCGATTCTAAAGACCGACTTGCCCATGGCAGAAGAGGCGGTGGAAATAGGGACACGAATCGGGATAGTAGCGACTGCCCGTGTGACACTCGGCCCTTCGGAGAGGCTTATTAAAAGCGTTGCCCAAAAGCGTGGAAAAAGTGTCGATGTAATCATACACCTATGCGAAGGGGCGTTCGACCGGCTGAAGAAGGGGGACCGTGAAGGGCACGACTTCGAGGTGAAGAGAGCTATAGCCGGCCTTGACGGGAGTGTCGATGTTATTACCCTTGCGCAGGGGAGCATGGCGGCACTGCTACCGGAACTTTCGGACGTGAAGACACCGATACTCACCAGCCTACGCTCCGGCGTGTTGCGTGCAAAAGAGATGATCGGATTATAGGATTAAATAGAACAGCAGTGAACCGGAATGGAATGGACTGTCATACAGGTTCAAAAAAAGATTGTCCCGATTGATGTGAGATGATGTGAGAAATAAAAAGAAGATCCATTGTGCTTTCACCACATGTTTTTTTCAGAGGCATACGAAAGCGGTGTCGAATGCTCCGGGATATCGAAGAATTTCTGATCCGCATACAGAAAGAACGACATAGACGGAGGGGCGTGTTGCATCAACTATTATATGCCGATATGATCTCTAACGGTTACAGGGAGGTTTTATTTATGGAGACACTGCTACCTGCCCCGTCTCCGATTACGCAACCAATAAAACCGATCCCACCCCACAGAATAAAAAATTCCTGCGGTAAAATCGGTAAGATGCTACCGTTATATTCAAATACAGATGAAAAACGGAGGTTGCCATGATACCGGGATATTTCCTGAAGTTGCTGGAGATAGACCTGAGCAGGCTCGAGACGAAGATGATTGATATCGACGAGAAGGACGCAAAGGCATTCATCGGCGGGAGCGGATTAGGTGCAAAGCTGCTTTTTCACTATACATCACCGGAAACCGATCCGCTCGGACCCGAGAATGCCCTCATCTTTATGACGGGGCCTTATACCGGCACAAAGGTATTCAGCTCCGACAGATATCAGGTGATAACAAAATCACCGCTCACCGGTATTTACGCTGAATCCGATTCCGGCGGCCACTGGGGCGAATCACTGAAGCGGTGCGGTGTGGAAGGATTGGTAATTATAGGTAAGTCGGAGAATCCTGTTCATATCATCATCAGTGACGACAAGGTCGAGGTAAAAGATGCCGGTCACCTCTGGTCCAAAGACACATGGGAGGTGGACGAATTGATGAAATCGGAGGTCGGCAGGAAGTCATGCACGGTGAGCATCGGAATAGCCGGAGAGAACTTGGTGAAGTTCTCGAGTATCATGAATGACGGAAAACATGGAAGGGCGGCGGGCAGAGCCGGCTGCGGCTGTGTGATGGGCTCGAAACGACTGAAAGCAATAACCGTGTTAGGAACGAAGAAGGTTGAAATACACGATGAGGATGCACTGACCGGCTATATCAAGAAAATGGCGCCTGTAATGAGAGATTCAACAGAGGTAATGAGAAAATACGGTACCTCCTGCGGTATCGAGTACATGGAGGGAGTTGGCGATTTTCCGGTCAAAAACTGGCTTCTCGGCAACTTTGCACCTGCAAAGAAGATGACCGGCCAGTACATGGCCAAGACGATTCTTGTTGATAACTACAGATGCGGGAGGTGCATCATCGGGTGTGGAAGAACCGTCGAAGTGAAAATGGGTACGTACAAAATGGAGGCAAGCGCAGGACCCGAATATGAAACAATAGCGATGCTGGGATCGAACTGTATGGTAGGGGACCTTGAGGCTATATCGAAAGGAAACGAACTGTGTAACAGGTACGGACTCGATACCATATCGACCGGTTCGGCGATCGCCTTTTGCATGGAAGCGTTCGAGAAAAACCTCATAACGACTAATGATACCGGCGGTCTCAAGATGGATTTCGGTAGTCCCGCCGCGGTGCTCGGGATGATTACAAAGATAGCAAAAAGGGAGGACATCGGTAGAGACCTGGGAGAGGGATTGGTACATGCGAGCAAAAAAATCGGCTACAACAGCAGCGAGTTCGCCATGCAGGTAAAAGGCCTCGATTTCCCGGCACACGACCCGAGAGCCAAAACAGGACTGGGCGTGAGTTATGCCACCTCGAACAGGGGTGCGTGCCACCTCCAGTCCTTTACCGCGGATTGGGAAGATAATATGGCGATGCCGGATCTCGGTTACCCTGACACAATGGACCGGTTCAAAACCGAAGGCAAGGGAAAATTCGTTACGGACTTCCAGAACCTTATGAGCCTCATCGACTCGCTTCGCTGCTGCAAGTTTGTTCTTTTCGGCGGAATTACAGTGGAGCCTCTTCTCAAGATGCTGAATATTATAACAGGATGGAAAATGACGAAAGAGGAATTTTTGAAAACCGGCGAGAGGATTTATAATCTTAAGCGGCTTTATAATGTCAGGGAAGGTATCACACGAAAGGATGACACACTGCCACCGCGTATACTGAATAACCCGAGGGGCGGAGGCTCGGGTGACAACATACCTGTCCTTAATATCATGTTACGCGACTACTACAGGGAACGGGGTTGGGACGAATTCGGTATACCGACGCAGGAAACAGTCGAAAGACTCGGTATCGTTGATTTTTATCAGTCAGCGGTTGAAGAGAATATAATATCACGCAGACCAACATAAAAAGAATACGCATGATTTTTGAGGTAACTTAAACAGGCATGACTTTCGGGGATATAGTGACCGGACGAGATTGCATATTCCTCACATGATTTTGAAGAACCAAGGGAGTCATAACTAAGCTGAAATAGGCGTTCTTCAGAATTAATTTTATATTAGAGCGGACCATGACGTACGCTTTAATTAAACCCTACCCATACGATAGCCGAACAGTTTTCAGTCACGAATAGAGAAGAAGATATGCCTTTATCGCAGACGAGCGCAGGATTTCCGTTCTATCAGATCTCCTCTGAAGACCTTATGAGGATTTTCAGGCTCTTTTCCTTCAATGAGTTGGAATAGTATTGCTGCCGAGTCGTATCCCAGACGGAATGAGTCGATGCTAACGGTGGTGAGCGGAGGGTCCATGTACCTGGAGTAGGGACTGTTGTCGAAACCTATCACCGAAATATCTTCAGGAACACGCATATCGCACTCGCGGATAGCGTGCAATATACCCACTACCATGATATCTGCAGCACATAGAATTGCGGTCGGTATATTACCGGTCTTGTACAGCTTCATAAATGAATTATAACCGCATTCCGGCGAATACACACCCCCCTTCACGAAGTAGTGATCTTCGTACGGTAAATCGTGATCGGACAGGCACTGTCGAAAACCATTAAATCGCGACTGAGCGCGTCTGGACAGCTCGAAAACACCCGCGATATAACCGATCCTTGTGTGCCCGAGCTTAATAAGGTACTCCGTTGCTTTATATGCAGTGCCGAAATTATCATGAGTAACGATGGGAAGATGCGGGGTTTCTTCCAGATCACTCATCGTCAGAACTACCGGTATGTTTGAAGAAGAAAGTGAGAGTATTTCTTCATTCATGGGGTCGTTTGAGACAATAATGTAACCGTCGAGGTACTCCTGTCTGAACGCACGGATGAGTCGTATCTCGCGCTGAATCGAATAGTGTATGTTGCCGATTATCATCCTATAGTCCGGAAAGTATTTCTCTATATATCTGTCAATACCGCTGTATATTCCCGCAAAAAAAGGATTATCGATAGAGGGCACAAGGAGCGCTATCATGAATGTCTTTTTCGTCACAAGCCGTTGTGCCAGTCTATTCGGTATGTAATTCATGTCCTGCATAACTGCGAGAACATGCTTTCTTGTGGAATCCGGGATATTCCCCTTGTTTTGAATTACGTTGGAGAC
>JAFGTF010000114.1 GCA_016934265.1 Spirochaetota bacterium | reverse complement strand
TTTATCTCCTTTTCTTTAAAGGTACAAGCCCATGATAACATAATCTGTACTATTTATTCAAGTTATTTATGTGTCAAGACACTAGCTGGAAAGCTCAGGTTGACGGAACTTGAAAAGAAGCTTTTGGACAGGATATCGCGCTATTTACCAGACCCGACCGCGAAGAATGAGCTGTTCGGCGATGAGTCGATCTTCAATGCAGCGGCGCAGAAACTGGAGAGAAAGGAAAAAGATACTGAAGCGGCTGTTGCCGCGCTTCGTCTGAAACTCGGCTTTCAATCGCAAAGCATGGAGAAAGTGCCTCATTCAAGCTCCGTGCTTCCCATAGGGATGCCTGTCATAATTGTTACAAAGCAAAAAGAAAGGATTACAGGCAGGATTCAAAGACCGGACCTCAAGTCACTCAACATACTCCTCGATGCAGGAGTTGCTCCGCCACAGGGCGGTTCTTCTGTAGGCGTTTACTTCAAGAACCTGTCTGGCCTTTTCGGATTTACCACAACCGTGCTGAGGGCGGAGAACAGTGTTGTGAGGTTGAAGCATTCCGAGAAGATCAGACATATACAGCGGCGAGATTACTACAGGAAAAATATCCAGGTGCCGGTGGACGTGAGGAGGGCCTCCTCCGGGGAACCGCATGTAGCTATGAGTTTCGTGGAGCTGGGCGGCGGTGGAGGCAGCTTTCTCAATCCGGAATACCGCTACAAAGCGGGAGACAGAGTTAAGCTCAGTTTCTATCCTTCTCATCGCAATATTGTACATGTCACCGCTCAGGTGAGGCGTTTATCAGCGCAGGGTAAGATCGCCCATGTCCAGTTCGAAAATATCTCCGATCCAGACCGCGACCACATCATAAGCCTCCTATTCGGCGGTCCTCAATAAATTGGGGTGACGATAAAATTCATTACTTCAATACCTGCCTTGGTTCCTGAGCCGTGAATCGTAACCGCGGAATCGTCTCACAAATAATTTGTGTGTGACATGGTTCGAAGGGGTATTGAGTAAAAGCACCCGCGCCGGTGTGTCGTACATATATGAAGTATCGAGAAGAAAATATGAATAATCTCACTCTGAATGTCCCTCCAGTGCGCTCTGTGGTATATAATTCGACAGGAAAGAATGCCGGCAGCCTCCTCGTCACGCCGAGGAACGTGCCCGGCTCATAGCGATGTCTTTTCATTCGAGATGTTACCACCGGGCTACCTGCAGCAGGCCCGCGTTATCAAACTTCTGGAATAATGAAACGCCCGCTGGTATAATTACGGTATGAGCAGTTCCCGGCAGGGGAAACAACGGCCCGCCGTTACGACAAACAAGCACCGGGACGCCCCCTATCTACGGAACAGAAAGCATATTACGCGGCGACAAAGGGCTTTTGAATGCACTACACCGAAATCGGGTTCGTCAACACGAAAAGGATGTTCGAAAAGGCGTACGGGGGGGGATACGCGGTACCTGCGTACAACTTCGTAAACATGGAGCAGCTTCAGGCGATCGTCACCGCGTGCATCGAAACGCGATCGCCCGTGATAATCCAGGCGTCGAAACGGGCGAGGGAGTACGTCGGACGTGAGTTCGTCAGGCACATGGCGCAGGCGGCGATGGAGGTCGTGCGCTCGTCGGGCTCCGGCATACCGTGCGCGCTGCATCTCGACCACGGCGACTCCCCGGACGAGTGCGCGTCGGGCATAGAAGACGGGTTCTCCTCGGTGATGATCGACGGGTCGGCGCTGCCGTTCGACGACAACATCAGGCTCACGAAGGAGGTCGCGGATTTCGCGCACCGGCTCGACGTGACGGTGGAGGGGGAGCTCGGAACGCTTTCCGGGGTGGAGGAGGAGGTCCGCCGTTCCACGTCGGCCTACACCGATCCGAAGCTTGTCGAGGAGTTCGTAAAGCGGTCGGGTGTCGATTCTCTCGCCGTATCAATAGGCACGGCTCACGGGCTCAATAAAGTCGGGATGAAACCGGGCGGACAGCTTCCGCCGCTTCGATTCGACATACTCGAGGAGATAAAAAGAAGGCTTCCCGGTTTTCCCATCGTGCTCCACGGCTCGTCCGCCCTCCCCGCAAAATACGTCGATATGGTGAACTGCTACGGGGGGAGGCTATCGGATGTCGCCGGAATACCGGAGGAGCAGATCCGGGAAGCTGCGGCTTCCTGCGTCTGCAAGGTGAACATCGCGTCCGATGCGCTCCTCACCACCACCGCCGTCGTCAGAAAGGTGCTCTCAGAGGACCCGGGAGTGTTCGACACGAGAAAGTACCTCGGCCCGGCGAGGGAGGCGCTGGTGGCCCTGTATGCGCGGAAGAACAGAGAGGTGCTTAAAAGTGCGGGCAGGGTGTAGCGCGTGAGACAAAAGCCGGCGGTCCGGGTCGAACCGGACGATGTGCGTATCGACGTAAGAACCGCCATGTTTCTCGCGGGGGCGGTCTTTTTGAACCTGCTCGTGCGGATGCTGTTCTCGCCGCTTCTGGTCGTCATGGAGGCAGATCTCGGCATAAGCCACAAGGAAGCGACCCAGTTCTTCCTCCTCATCTCCGCGGGGTACAGCATAGGCATGCTCTTTTCAGGCTACGTCTCAAAGAAGGTCACGCACCGGGGGACGGTGGCCCTCGCGCTCGGTACCGGAGGCGTTTGTCTTTTCTGCATCAGTTTCCTTTTTTCCCTTCATCTCATCAGATTTTTTCTCTTCATCCTCGGCGGCGGGCTCGGCCTCTATCTCCCGTCGGGTCTTGCCACGATACGCGAGACGACCGGAGCGCGCAGTCTCGGAAAGGCTTTTTCGATACACGAAATCGGCCCCAATCTCAGCCTTATTTTCGCTCCGTTGTATGCCCAGGCCTTCATTGCGAACGGCTCCTGGCGCGTGGGCCTCGCCGTCCTGGGCGGAATATTGATCCTCTACTCCGGGGTGCTGTTCGTTTCGCTTCGGGGAGTCGGCGGCGCGGGCGGGGGAGTCACCCTGAAAAATCTTACAAGCATCCTGACTTCGGGCAGGTTCTGGATCATGGTCCTCCTCTTCTGCCTCGCCATAGGCGCGCAGCTCGGCGTGTACTCGGTGCTTCCCACCTATCTCGTGGCCGAACGCGGGATGCCGCTTCGAACGGTGAACCGGTATATCGGGATATCGAGGATCTCTGGGATAGGAGCGATTTTTCTGATCGGCCTTTTCACCGACAGGTTCGGGGTTAAGAGGGTCCTCTTTTCCGTCATGGTGCTTTCAGGTTTGACCACCGCGCTGCTCGGGTTTTCCGTGCGGCAGGTGCTGTTGTTTTCCGTCTTTTTACAGCCGATAATAATCGAGTGCTTCTTCCCGGTCGCACTGACGGAGACCGCAGTCATGTGGCCTCAAAGATCCTACAACGTGGCGATTTCGCTCGTTATACCGTCGGCGCTCCTCATCGGAGGGGGAGTGTTCCCCATGCTCATGGGGCTGCTCGGCGAACGGGGTAACTTCGCGCTCGGATTCTGGCTGCTCGGAGCGGTGATCGCAGGGTGTGCGGGGCTTTTATTCGTGCTGAGGGACGAGGGGGCCTGAGATGACGAAAAAACCCGCCATAACCGGGACGCGATAGACGTTCGAGAACGGTAGAGAGTCGGGTTTTCGGCCGGCTTGTTCCCGGTGAAATGTCCATGATGGCTGCGGTTTCCGGGCATTTCACATCCGCAGGCCGTTTTCAGGTCTTTACGGGAAAACCGGCCGTATCGGCCGCGAGCTGGCGTCGCTACCGGTCCTTTTTGTGAAAAAACGTAAGCTTTCGCCGCACGAATGTATCGCAACAGAAAATCATTCCCGCGGCCCCTCTTCACGGGAACCCCGACGGCATTGTATCCCACGAAGAATAACCACTTTCAACGGCCCTTTGGTCGCCGTCTCGATGCTTTTGTTTTATGTTGATCTCGGGCCTTCAAACGCATATAATGTCAGTAGAAACAGACAGGGGAGGGGAATGGCGGAACAGCTGATACTGGAGCACCTTCCTTTTATCAGGGTGCTCCCGGACTGGGCGCAGGAGCTCTCGTACAAGTACTGCTCCAAGACGGCGAACCTCTACATCATCCACGGCAACATCCGGGACTATCTTCCCCACAAGATGCACGAGGGGGAGTTCATCTTCGTCAAGATCCAGAACTATATCTCGGAGGTGCTCTTCGGCAACCGGGACGTCATCATCTACTACGACAGAAGCGCGGGCGTCACCTTCTGCAACCGCGAGATGAAAGAGTCCTTCCTCCAGGAGATGCGGACGCTCTATCCCGCGGACGCCGGAAACGATTTCGTCTCGAAGAACCCGATGAACGCGTTCCACTACCTCGAGAAGTATTTCTACAGTAACATCAGGCTGAAGTACCGCATCGTCCTCATAATCGACTACGCGGAGACGCTCGTTCCGAACACCGATTTCTCCCACTACTCGGAAGAGGACCGGTTTTGTCTCGTCACCCTCCATCGGTGGGCCACGGACCCCGTGTTCAACAAGAACGATATATCGGTCATACTGCTCACGGAGAACCTCGCCGACCTCGGAACTAAGCTCGTACGGGCGCCCTCCGCAGTGAAGGTCAACATACCGATGCCGCAGGAGACGGTGCGCGAGCAGTTCTTTCAGTATCTCGAGCGCCAGGGCAAGCTTTTACTCGAGCCCAGGCTTACCGCACAGAAGATGGCGCACGTCACGGGCGGGCTCAACCTCGTGAACATTCACCAGCTCGCGGCGGAATCGTACCAGGAGGACAGGAAGCTGTCGCTCGAGTATCTCAGGTCGAAGAAGAAGCAGATCATCGAGTCGGAGGCGATAGGGCTTTTGGAGTTCATAGAGACCGAGCACGACCTTGCCATGGTCTCGGGCCACGAGTTCGTCAAGCAGCGGTTCAAGAGCGCGGCGCGAGCCATCCGCCAGGGGAGGCTCGACGTCCTCCCCATGGGGTATCTCATCGCAGGCCCCGTCGGAACCGGTAAGACCTTCATGGTCACCGCATTCGCAGGCGAGATCGGGATACCGATCGTGCGGTTTCGCAACTTCAGGAGCAAGTGGCAGGGGGTGACCGAGGCGAACCTCGAGAAGATACTGACCATACTCAGCGCGATGGCGCCCGTCGGCGTGATGATCGACGAGGCGGACGCTTTCTTGGGAACCCGTCACCAGGAGGGTGACTCGGGGACGTCGAACCGGATCTTCGCGCAGATCGCCTCCTTCATGGGCAACACGGAGTACAGGGGGAAGATCATCTGGTTTCTCATCACCTGCCGTCCCGACCTCCTTCCTATAGACCTCAAGCGCCAGGGGAGAGCGGAGGAGCACCTCGCGCTCTTTTATCCCGAGGACTTTCGTGAAAAGCAGGACCTCTTCGAGACGCTGGTGAAGAAGCTCAAATTCAAAATCCAGAAGGTGGACATCGTCGCGCTTTTGGAAAAGTACGACTTCGACTTTTCAGGCGCCGATCTCGAGTCCGTGCTGATCCGCGCGAAGTTCAATGCGGCGATGAACGACCATATCATCATCACGGAGGAGGACCTCGAGGAGGCGATGAAGGACTTCGTCCCGCCGGCCTATCCTCACGAGATCGAGCTGCAGAACCTCGTCGCGGTGCTGGAGTGTACCTCGAGGCGGATGATCCCGAAGCGGTTCCAGGACCTCGAGCACGGCAAGCTCGTCAACGACATCAAGACACTCAAGGTGCTGCTCGGCGAGCGCGAGTACGGCTGACAGGCTAACGGGGTCAGATCTTTACCTGTGAATTCCGGTTCCGATTCGACACCCGATCTTACCGCTGCCGGGAAGATGAAAACATGGTACAAAGCCTGCGTTCAATGAGCCGAGGTTCGAGGGTCTAACTGTTTTTATGCAGCCTGTTTAAGAAGAGGTGTAGTTTCGGATTTACATACTTCGAGCCGTCCTAGTATGAAACTCACAGGTAAAGATCCGACCCCGATGCGTACCCTCCTCCTTGTGAGCGGCACTCCCTTGAAAAAGAAGACTTCCTTCAAGCGGCAACTCGCCCTCTTGGGGAGGGTGCTCGCCGAAGGCGGAACAAATACTCTTCTTTCGGGACCCGGGCTCGGCGAGACTTCAGGGGTTGTGGGGAACATATGCGGCGCGATCCTTCTCGGATACCCCGACCAGTTCGGTTTTCTTTACGACGATACGGCGTATCCGCTCTTTTTTTGGGCGCAGCTCTCCCGCCTTGTGGATCCGGAATCGTTCGGAAACGCGCTTGCAGTTCCGCTTACCCGGATGTCGAAGAGGTTTCTCGAGGAGTCGAAGATCGAGAACATAGGGCCGGTCATACCGCACGGGGTCGACACCGCGGTATACGTTCCGCTCAAGCGGGGGGAAAAAGCCGCGGTTCGGAAGAGGTACGGTATCGGGGACGGATTCGTGGTAGGCACGGTGGCGGCGAACACCCGGCGCAAGCGGCTCGACCTCGTTATCGAGGCATTCGCCGGATTTTTCGGCCGTGCACACGAAAGCGAGCTTCTCATAAAGACGGACAGAAAGGTGGGGCTCGACGGCACCGACCTCGGTGAGATCGCCGCGGCGCACGGCGTCCGGCGGCGTGTGAAGATAATCGAGGGGAGCTTCGACGAGCGCCGAATGGCCGGTATCTACAACTGCATGGACCTCTACCTCACCCTGTCGGAGTGGGAGGGGTTCTGTATCCCGGTGATCGAAGCGATGGCGTGCGGCGTCCCCGTCGCTACCCACCGGGTCCAGGGGCCCGGAGAGCTCGTGCCGTACGACGACCTCATCGTTCCGGGAAGCAGAGAGTCGATCGATGACGGCGCGAAGCTTCTTGAAGCCGACCCGTCGGCCGCCGCTCTGGTGCTTTTGTCCGCCTACGACGACGGAACAAGACTGAAGAGGTTAAAAAAAGAGGGCAGGACGGAGGCCGTGAAAGCGTACGATATACGAGTCGTTGCCGAGCTGTGGACAAAGCTTCTTTCGGTCGAAGCGTAAGGGTTTTCTTCGAACCAGCCGATACCGACGGACGAATGCGGTAAAAAAAAAGACGCCTTTTCACATTTCCCGTTTTGTAACGAGCACAACGCTCGAAAATCATACTAGTAAATGAATCGAGGATTCTACTGGGTATATAACCGATGAGATCCGCAAATACCGTTGAAGTGCCCGCCTCTTTGCTCATTACTATTCGGCGCGTATTTATTCACAAATAGTTACACTTGAAATGGAGACGATCCACAAATAACAGCCGTACGGCTGAAATTTTTGCTTGACTTATTTACCGCGGTATGTGAAATTGATCGGCAAGAACAACAAAAAGGCACGGATGGAAGTATGATGGAACGTATCGCAACGGGGTACGGGTATTGGTGGTGGTTCCGACGGTAGCCGGAGCCCTATGCCTATAACCCGAGGCCGCAGGTTCTGGTTGCCTGGTAACCAGATTCTGCGGTCTTTTTCTTTTAAGGCCGTGGAACCGTAGATGGTTCTACGGCCTTTTTGTATTCTGACGGGGCAAGGAGGCTTTTAATGAGCGAGACGGCGGTTTCGGAAAACATGGCCATAAAAGAGATTTCCGGGGAGAGGTTTACTCCGTTTTCTCTTTGCAGCAAACTCGGCGCAAAGGCGCTTTTGGAATCGGCTTCTTTCGAGCGGGGGAGAGGAAGGTACTCCCTCCTCCTTTTAAAAGAGGCTTTCAGCGTCTTTCATTCGAAAGACGGGATCTTTCTGAAGGATTCTTGCGGAGAGACGGCGATGGAGGCGGAAAACGGCGACATTCTCGACGTCGTCCGGTCCCTCTCGAAGATGCACAGAACGAGCTTCGTCCCGTTTCCGCTGCCCGCAGCCGGGATCGGATATCTCTCCTACGACTATGCGCTGCGTTTCGACGACATCAGGGCTAAAAGCAACCCGGACCCGATCGGCATCCCGGACGCAGTCTTCATTTTCGGGCACGTCTTCCTAGTCTTCGACCATTATTCTGACAGAATAACCATAGTGGGATTGAACTACGGAGACTATGGGATAGACCTTAAACGAGCGATTCGAGAGACCGAGGAGCGGATAAACGATCTCGATTTCAACTATCTCGTATCGACGGACAAAGAGTACCCCGCATGCGCGCTGATCGGCGGTAACGAGCAACAAGAGTACTGTGACGGGGTACGGAGGATGAGACGGGAGATCGTGAAAGGCAACCTCCTACAGGGGGTTTTGTCCAGGAGGGTCCGGGTGAGGACGGAGATACCGGCCCTGGAGGCGTATCGGAGGCTTCGGTCGCTCAATCCTTCTCCCTACATGTTCTGGCTGGACATCGGGGAGTTCCAGCTGTTCGGGTCCTCGCCGGAGATACATGTCAAGGTGGACAATAAAAGGGTGACGATACGCCCCCTCGCGGGCACGAGAAAGCGGGGTAAAAGCAGAGAAGAGGACATGAAACTCGAACTGGAGCTTTGCACGGACGAGAAGGAGAAAGCCGAGCACCTCATGCTGGTCGATCTTGCTCGAAACGATCTCGGGAGAGTGTGCCGCATGAAAACGGTCGAGGTCACTGAGCTGATGGAGGTGGAGCGGTACTCGCATGTAATGCACATGGTCTCCCAGGTCGAGGGGGAGCTTGAAGACGGAAGAAGCGGCGTGGACGCGGTGAGAGCGACTTTCCCCGCGGGTACCGTGACCGGTGCGCCGAAGATACGGGCCATGGAGATCATCAGCGAGCTCGAGAGGGAGAAACGGGGATTCTATTCGGGTCTTGTCGGTTACGTCCAGGCGGACGGCTCCCTGGATACCTGTATCACGATACGGAGCGCCCTCAAGAAGGATGATATGCTCCTGCTTCAGGCGGGCGCCGGGATCGTGTACGACTCGGTTCCGGAGAAGGAATTCGCCGAGACTTCATCGAAGCTCGAGGCGATGGGAAGCATGCTGGGCCTGGAGGTGTAGGATGATACTGATAATCGATAATTACGACTCCTTTACCTACAACCTGTATCAGTACCTATCGGAGATGGCCGCAGAAGAGGTGCGAGTCTTCAGAAACGACAAGATTACTTTGGAGGAGATTGAGGCCATGCACCCCGACAGGATCGTGATATCCCCGGGCCCTGGAAGACCCGAGGAAGCCGGGATATCCGTCGACGCGGTAAAGCGGTTTGCAGACAGGATTCCCATCCTCGGCGTATGCCTGGGGCACCAGGCGATAGGATACGCGTACGGCGCCGGCATCGGGAGGGCGAAGTCGATCGTGCACGGTAAGACCGGGCATATCAGCCTGGACGGAAAAGGGCTTTTCAGAAACATCCCGTCTCCGTCGAGGTTTACGCGCTATCACTCCCTGGTGATTCATTCTTCCACTCTTCCGGATGAGCTCGAAGTAACCGCGACGGCCGAGGACGGGGAGATAATGGGGGTCCGGCATAAGCGGTACCCGCTCGAGGGGATCCAGTTCCATCCCGAGTCGATTGCATCGGAGTACGGCAAAAAGCTTTTAAAAAACTTCATCGATTACAGGCGCGAACCTTTCTGTTCTTCCGCCCTGCTCGCAAGAATCGTCGATCGGGAGGACCTTTCGCGGGACGAAGCGTGCTCGTTGATGGAGGAGCTCTCGAAAGGCGAGCTGTCGCTCGGGCAGGTCGCAGCCTTTCTCATGGGGCTCGCGGTGAAGGGGGTAAGCCCGGGCGAGCTGGCCGCCTTCGCCGAGGTTCTGGGCAGAAAGAAGCGGCGCTTCGACGTGAACGGGCCGGTCCTTGATACCTGCGGCACGGGCGGGGACGGAAAAGAAAGCTTCAACATCTCCTCCATGGCGGCTCTGGTATCCTGCTCGTGCGGTGCTTTGGTCGTCAAGCATGGAAACCGCGGGATCAGCTCCCGGTCCGGAAGCGCGGATTTTTACCGTGCGCTGGGAATTCCGGTCGAGCTCGATCTGGAAAATGCGAGGCGTCTGTTCGAGCGTACCGGGTTCGTCTTTCTCTTCGCGCCTCTGTACCATGAATCCATGCGGCATGCGGCGCAGGCGAGACGTGAGCTCGGGATCAAAACGGTAATGAATCTTCTCGGGCCTCTTCTCAATCCCGCCGACGCGGAGTACCAGCTGCTCGGCGTATATTCAGAAAGCCTGCTTGAGCCCGTTGCCGGTGCCCTGCGGCTGCTCGGAAGAAAGAGAGCGATGGTGGTATGCGGGCTCGACGGCATGGACGAGATATCGGTCGCCGCGCCGACGAGGATCGTTGAGGTTCGAGAGAGCGGTGACCTGTCGGAATACGTATTCGACCCGCAGGAGCTCGGGATAAAGCGGTACGATGCGGCCGGGCTGAAGGGGGGGGACCCGCAGGACAATGCGGCAACGGCGCGCGCGCTGCTTTCCGAAGAAGGGCCGGAGGCGATCAGGGAGGCGGTGCTGCTGAACGCGGGAGCGGCGAATTATACGTACGGGCTGTGCGGGAGCATGAAGGAAGGGTATCTCATGGCGAAGAGGGCCCTTTCATCGGGGGAGACCGAGCGCACGCTGGAAGAGATAGTAAAATCGGGAAAACGGCTTTTTCGGGAGTCTTCGGTATGACGATACTGGAGCGGATTGTAAAGCGGAGGAAAAAGAGGATAAAGCGCCTGGGGCACGCCATGGGACTGCAAATACCGCATCGGCGCCTGCAGCCGGTTCGGGAGTTCGCTGTTTCCCCCCTTCTTATCTGTGAGATCAAGAGGACGTCTCCATCGAAGGGAGCTATCTTTTTGGGCGCCGATGCGGCGGACCGGGCCGCGTCGTACAGAAAGAGGGGGGTTCGATCGGTATCGGTGCTCACCGAGGAGGAATACTTTTCAGGATCGCTCGAGGACCTGTTGAGAGTAAAAAAACGGTTTCCCGATATGGCGGTTCTGCGCAAGGATTTCCTCGTGGACGAGGAGGACATAGCGGTCTCCTACAGGGCGGGTGCCGATGCGGTTTTACTCATTGCCGCGATGCATGACGCCGGCACTCTTGTCAGGCTGTACAGGAGAGCGAAACGCTGTGGAATGGAGGCGCTGGTCGAGGTTCATGACAAAGATGACCTCGCGAAAGCGGCTCTATTCGGCCCGACTCTTTCGGGATTCAATTCGAGAGACCTCCGCACGTTCACGGTCGATCCGCTTCGTCCTGTCGTTCTCGTAAGCGGGGTGAACTGGAAGACGATTCCGGTGTTCGAGTCCGGGATACGCTGCGCCGAGGACGCGCGGTACGCGTTGAGCTCCGGCTTCCGCGGTATTCTAACGGGTGAATCGGTAATGCGGGACCCGGATCTCATATGGGAGCTTCTTAAGATGTTTTCCTCACAGGCGGGTACGGTGCGGGGGAGAACGGATTTCTGGAAACGGGTGGGAGAGAGGATGAAAAGACCGCGTCCGCTCGTGAAAATATGCGGGCTGACGAACGAACACGACGCACGCCTCGCCCACGAAAACGGGGCGGACCTGCTGGGATTCGTGTTCGCCGATTCTTTAAGGAGAGCGGAGGCCGGGCTCCTCCGAAAGCTGAGAGACCTCGACTCGATCAAAGTGGGGGTGGTCGTGAAAAAAGACGGCGACCCGGATATCGATCCCGAGGTACGGAAGCTGCTCGACGAGGGGCTGCTTAACGCCGTTCAGTTTCATGGAGACGAGCGGCCGGAAGAATGCGCCGGTCTCGCCTTTCCCTACTACAAGGCGGTGCGGGTGGGGGAAACAGCCGAGGCGGACGCGGTATCCCGCTATCGAAGCCCCAGGGTGCTGATCGACGCGTTCGTGCCGGGAATGCGGGGAGGGACGGGAAAACGGATCCCCTCCGCCGCGATTCACAGGATCAAAGAGAGGCACCCCCTCTGGCTCGCAGGAGGAATAGGCCCTGAGAACGTCAGGAGTATCGTGGAGGAGTTTCAACCGGAGCTTTTGGATGCGTCGAGCGGGCTCGAGGAGGAGGCGGGGGTAAAGAGTTTCGCAAAGATGAAGAAATTTTTCGAGGAGCTTGAAATTGGATGAGAGGTATCACGATTTTTTTGGAGATTTCGGGGGCCGGTACGTCGCCGAGGTTCTGCGGCCCGCCCTCGATGAGCTCCAGTCCGAATGGATGAAGGCGATGAAGTGCCGCGAATTCATGACGGAGCTGAAAACGCTTTCAAACCAGTTCACGGGGAGGCCGACCCCGCTGATGTTCGCCGAAAACGCCACCAGGGTGCTGGGAGGTGCCAAAGTGTACATCAAGCTCGAGGGGCTCTCCAACACTGGAGCGCACAAGATAAACAATGCGCTGGGGCAGGCGCTGCTCGCGAGAAGGATGGGAAAGAGGAGGATCATCGCGGAGACCGGTGCGGGTCAGCACGGCGTGGCGGCCGCATCCGTATGCGCGATGCTCGGCCTTGAGTGTACCGTATACATGGGCGAGGCGGATATCCGGCGGCAGAGGCCCAATGTATTCTGGATGGAACTGTACGGGGCGACGGTGATACCGGTTGCAGGAAAAGGCGCGACGCTGAAAGAAGCGGTCAACGAAGCTCTGAGGGACTGGGCGGGAAGCTTCGAGGATACCCACTACCTTCTCGGTTCCGCCCTGGGACCGTCGCCGTATCCCGACATGGTGCGGGAGTTCCAATCTGTCATCGGGAGGGAGGTGCAGCGGGAGATAGAGCGGCGAAACCTCGACGTCGAGGCGCTGGTCGCCTGTGTAGGGGGAGGATCGAATGCGATAGGATTCTTTTCCCCGTTCTTGGAGTCGGAAAGTCCGCGTCTCATAGGGGTCGAGGCCGGAGGCAGAGGTACGGGCGCGGGTGAGCACGCATCGAGGATGGGGGGGGAGGGGAGACGGGGTATCGTGCACGGGTATAAATCGCTGTTTCTTCTCGATGAAGACGGGCAGGTACGGCCCACTCACTCCATATCCGCGGGTCTGGACTACCCGGGCATAGGCCCGCAGCTTGCCTGGCTGGGGATACGCGGGCGGGTCGAATTCACAAAGGCGACCGATGACGAGGCGCTCGACGCGGTACGGTTCTTTGCGAAGAACGAGGGGCTCCTCTTCGCGCTCGAGCCGGCTCACGCAGGCGCGGCGGCCATGCAAATTGCGCGCGCCGTTAGTCCGAAAAAGTGTGTAATCGTCAATATGTCCGGAAGAGGGGAGAAGGACCTTTTCATTCTCGCGCGGGCATTCGACGGCGGAAAGTGGAAGGAATTCCTGCACAGCGAGGCACAGGATGTCCAATAGGATTATGACGCATATGGTCGCATGGTTTCCCAACAGGGAGGCTTCTCTCGATGTCGCACGGGGATTGATCGACGGGGGAAGCAGCTTCTTGGAGATTCAGTTTCCTTTCAGCGATCCGACGGCCGACGGGCGATATATCCAGGAGGCGTGTAAGACCGCCCTTGATAAAGGGTTCACCGTCAGCCGGGGATTCGATCTAATACGGGAAATACGAGCGCTCTCAGGCCTTCCCCTTTTTATCATGTGCTATGCGAACACCGTATTCGTTCACGGGATACAACCTTTTTTGCGCCGGTGCAAGACCGCAGGGGTGGGTGGGGTCATCGTGCCCGATCTTCCGGTGGATTATGACGAGGGACTGTTTTCTCTCTGCGAGCAAAACGGCATGCAGGCGGTTCCGGTAATCTCCCCCCAGACGGCTGAACGCAGGCTTTCTTTGATACTCTCGAACAAAATGGAATACGTATATGCGACGCTCAGGAAAGGGATCACCGGATCGTATACAGCAGTTCAAGAGGCGCAGCTTCTGTTTTTACGGCGTGTGGGATCCTACGGAAAGAAGATCCTCGCGGGCTTCGGTATTTCCGAGCGGGGGCAGGTCGAGGCGATCGCTCCGTACGTCCATGCGGCTGTGGTGGGAACCTGCTTCGTTAAAGCCGTTCTGGAGGACGGAAACGACGATCTGTACACGACGATACGGAGAAAGACGGCCTCGCTGATCTGAAAATCCGTTCAGCGAAAGAGCAGGTACTTCCGTGTGAAGAAGTTGTAGAAGAACACGCTGCTGCCTGCGATGATCTTGGAGTAGAGGTAGTAGATCGCGAGCTTTTCGGTGAAGACCCAGATGAACAGCTCGTTCAGTCCGACCCCGCTCGCACCGATTACGATGAACAGCCAGTATTCCAGGTGCCTGTTTTCGACTGCGCGGTCCGAAAAGACCCATAATATACAGAGCAAATAGTTAATAGTGGTCCCTCCCATGAAGCCGATGACGTTGGAGAGAAGGTAGTGCATACCCGCGATCTCGGTCAGCAGGACGAGGATACCGAAGTCTACTGCAAAGGATATCATGCTCGAGGGTATCGACCGGAAAAGCGTTACGATGATCCGGTCGGACCTCTGAAGGAAGAGCTCGCGTACCTTTTTTTTCACCGTTCCCGAAACCCTTTCTTTCAGGAAATACTGATCAATAGTACACTCCGCCGGGGAGCGTTGTCAAAGCAATTTGTTTTCACGGCATTTGTTTTCACGGCTTGCGGAGTATGAGTTTCCCGGGGCGTAATGGTTTGACGATCAAATAACGATGAAGAAATTTCTAGAAAACCACAAAGAGGACATGACGGAGAATTATTTGAGCTGTATACGATACTGTGAAGCGAAATAAAATCCCACGGCTTTTTATTCCGTGAAGCCGCCGCGTGGCATGTATGATGGGATAATATAGATAATATGATAACAAAAGGATACATGAGGTATACAGCAGGTATAGGGCTATTAGGGGCCTTGAAACAGCTATCAAGAGAAAATGAAAACCATTTTCATAAAAAAGAAAAAAAACACTCATAGGAAAAAAAAATTGCATAAAAAACTTTACAGATTAAAAATATTGTGATATTCTTGCGTATTCTGAGGCCCGAGATGAGGGGGAGAAAATGTCTCAAACTCAAAAAAGTGTAATTGCCGGTATTGTAAAGAAATACAATAAGGCTCGTCATCGTCTCATGGACATCGCCAGAGATGTTCAGGCCCAGTACGGCTGCATCTCGGACGAGTCTGCAAAGACGATCGCCGACGAGCTGGGCATCCCCTTTGTAGAAGTGATCGATATGGTAAGCTTCTACTACTTCCTGTCACGTGAACAGAAGGGGAAGTCGGTGATACGCCTGAGCGACAGCGTGGTCGACAGGATGAGCGGCAACCGCGAGGTGGCGAAGGCTTTCGAGAAGGCGGCCGGAATACCGTTCGGTGGTACGACGGCAGACGGCGCCATTACTCTCGAATATACGTCCGATATAGGGATGTGCGACCAGGCTCCCGCCGCACTGGTGAACGGAATGGTGATGACGAAGCTGTGCCCCGAAGACGTCCCGAGGATCGTGGACGGACTGAAGAAGGGGAAACCGCCCGGAGAGAAGGCGAAGGATGGAGTGCGGCCCGATGCGCGGGTCGACCTCAATCTCATCCAACCGGGCGAGGTGATCTTTTCACCTGTCGAGAGAGGAGCTGCGGTCAGGGCCATGGCGAACCTATCGCCCGAAGAGGTGATCGACACCGTGACGAAGTCCGGTCTTAGGGGGAGGGGTGGCGCCGGTTTTCCGACCGGAATGAAATGGTCCTTCTGCCGTAAGGCGAAAGGAGAACAGCACTACGTAATCTGCAACGCGGACGAGGGGGAGCCCGGCACATTCAAGGACAGGGTCGTTCTTACCGAGGTGCCGGACCTGCTCTTTGCGGGTATGACGATCGCAGGGTACGCAATCGGCGCGGCTGAGGGTGTGCTGTATCTTCGCGGTGAGTACGGTTATCTTTTAAGCTACCTCGAGCAGGTTCTCGCGCGGAGAAGACATCTCGGACTGCTCGGCGAGAACATCGCGGGTAAGGAGGGATTCGACTTCGACATCCGAATCCAGATGGGTGCGGGCGCGTATGTATGCGGAGAAGAGTCTTCTCTCATTGAATCGCTCGAGGGCAAGCGGGGAGCGCCGAGGGACAGACCTCCCTATCCGGTCACCAAGGGGTACATGAACCAGCCGAGCGCGGTGAACAACGTCGAGACGCTCTGCTGCGTCGCGCGGATCTTGGAGAAGGGTGCCGACTGGTTCAAGGCCATCGGAACGAAGGACTCCACCGGTACGAAGCTCCTCAGTGTATCAGGCGACTGCAAGCGACCGGGTGTCTACGAGGTCGAGTTCGGCCTCCTGGTGGACGAGCTGCTGGATCTCGTGGGAGCGGACGACGCTCAGGCCGTACAGATCGGCGGACCGTCGGGAAGCTGTATCGCGCCGAAGGATTTCGGGCGCAAGATCTGTTTCGAAGATCTCCCGACGGGCGGCTCGGTGATCGTCTTTGGGAAGAACCGGGACATGCTCGAAATCGTACGGGAGTTCACTGAGTTCTTCATCGAGGAGTCGTGCGGGTGGTGCGCGCCGTGCAGGGTCGGCACGACGCTTTTAAAGCTAATGCTTGAAAAGGTGATCGAGGGAAGAGGTACCAAGGCCGATCTCGCCGATCTGGAAAACATCGGCGAAACGATCAAGGCCATGAGCCGCTGCGGTCTCGGCCAGACGGCGGCGAACCCGGTGCTCACGACCCTCAAGAATATGCCTGAGATCTACAGGGCACGGCTCAAAGCGGAAGAGTTCGTCCCGCCCTTCCAGATCGACAAGGCGCTGGCGGACGGAATTGCGATAGCCGGAAGAGAACCTGTCTGGGAGGAAGAGTTATGAGCAACGGCAAAATCACGATTTATGTAGACGATGTGGAAGTGACAACGGAAGCCGGCAAGACGATAATGGAGGCCTGTGATGCGGTGGGTATCTATATACCGAGGCTCTGCTATCACAAGGATCTCGTTCCCGCGGGGCACTGCAGGGTATGCACGGTAAAAGTCAACGGGAAGCCGACGAACGCCTGTACCTTTCCGGTTCAGGAAGGTCTCGTGGTGGAGAACGACACCGATGAGCTCAAAGAGTTCCGCAGGCATGTCATAGAGATGCTGTTCGTCGAGGGGAATCACGTATGCCCCTACTGCGAAAAGCAGGGAAACTGCGAGCTTCAGGCTCTCGCATACCGGTTCGGCATGCTGGCGCCGACATACCCCTACCTCTACCCGAAGATAGAGGTGGATGCGACGCATCCCGATGTCTATATCGACCGTAACCGCTGCGTGCTCTGCGGGCGGTGCGTGCGTGCGTCACGCGATCTCGACGGAAAGAGCGTGTTCGGTTTCGTCGGAAGAGGGAAAGGCAAGCGGATTGCGGTCAACGCGGAACACAGTCTGTCCGAGACGCAGCTTCAGGCGGCGGACCGCGCAGCCGAAATCTGTCCGACCGGCAGCATCGTGGTGAAGCGTACCGGATACAGGGTGCCGTACGGAAAACGCCTGTACGACAAGGAACCGATCGGGTCCGACATAGAAGCAAAGGCGAAAGGTTGATTCCATGATATACGGTTTCTGCGATCGATGCGGTCGTTAAAACCGATACCTCAAAGCGTAAGGACAGGAAAATGGCGAAACCAAAAGTAGCGACGACGCATATGGCCGGGTGTTTCGGCTGTCATATGTCCCTGCTCGATATCGATGAGAGGCTCGTGCAGCTTATCGAGCTCGTCGATTTCGATAAGTCACCGATAGATGATATCAAGCGGTTCACGGGACCGGTGGATGTCGGTATAATCGAGGGAGGCTGTTCCTCGCAGGAGAACTACGAGGTCCTCAAGATGTTCCGCAAGCACTGCAAGGTGCTCGTGGCGGTCGGCGAATGCGCCCTTACCGGGGGCATCCCCGCCATGCGGAACACCGTGCCGCTCAAGGAGTGCATGGAGGAGGCGTACCTGAAGGGGCCGAGCGTTGTAGACGGGGTGATTCCGAACGACCCGGATATACCGCTCATGCTCGACAAGGTCTATCCGGTGCACGAGGTGGTGAAGATCGACTACTTCATACCGGGCTGCCCGCCGCCCGCGGACGCCTTCTGGCAGGTGCTTACCGCGCTTCTCGCGGGCAAAGAGCCGGTAATTACCTACGAGGCTCTCAAATACGACTAAGGACAAGGAGCAAGCCATGAGTGCTGCTGAAACCAAGCAGAAAAAGATAGTCATTAACCCCGTTACCAGGATCGAGGGACATGCGAAGGTGACGATCAGGATGGATGAGGTCGGCAAGGTCGACGCCGCGAGAATGCATATCGTCGAATTCCGCGGCTTCGAGCGGTTTGTACGGGGTCGGCTCTACTGGGAGGCTCCTACGATCGTGCAGCGTCTCTGCGGCATATGCCCGGTGAGCCACCATCTGTGCGCGGCCAAGGCGATGGACGGCATCGTCGGAGTGGACAAGCTCACCCCGACCGCGGAAAAGATGCGCCGCCTCATGCACTACGGCCAGACGTTCCAGTCGCACGCCCTGCACTTCTTCCATCTCAGCTCGCCGGACCTGCTGCTCGGGTACGACGCGGACCCCGCGATCCGAAACGTCATTGGCATCGCGCTGAAGCATCCGGACCTCGCGAAGCAGGCGATCCTCATGCGAAAATACGGACAGGAGGTCATCAAGGCGACCGCGGGCAAGAAGATTCACGGGACGGGGGCGATACCTGGTGGCATCAACAAGAGCCTGAGCGACGAGGAGATCGCTTTTCTGAAAAAAGACGTGGACCAGATGCTCGAGTGGTCGATCGCGTCGGTGGAGCTCTACAAGAAGCTCTACATGGACGATATCGACCGGCTCTCAAGTCTCGGCGCATTCGAATCGAACTTCGTGAGCCTCGTGAGGAAGGACGGCGCGCTCGACCTGTACGACGGGTTTCTCAGGGCGAAGGACCCGGACGGCAAGATCATCTTCGACATGGTGAAGCCGATCGATTATTTGAAGTACATCAGGGAGGGTGTGAGAAACTGGAGCTATATGAAGTTCCCGTTCATTCACTCTCTCGGACAGGAAAAGGGGTGGTACCGCGTCGGCCCGCTCGCACGGGTAAATAACTGCGATTTCATCGATACGCCGCTCGC